>CAYHOJ010000028.1:0-9482 GCA_964358305.1 uncultured Gammaproteobacteria bacterium
ACATTAGTTAATAAAAATTTAATGTCAGTTGTTTCGGCGATTAAATTATCCAAACAAACGATGAAAACAATTAAGCTTAATTTATTTTGGGCTTTCGCGTATAATGTGATACTGATACCCGTTGCAATGATGGGTTTAATCAGTCCGATTTTAGCGTCAGGAGCGATGGCAATTTCATCGATTTCAGTCATTACAAATTCGCTTTTCCTAAAAAAAGCAAAAATAATATGAACTTTGATTATACGGTTTCCACAAAAAAATCATTTGATGAGGCAGTTAGGTCAGTGGAGGAAGAAACAAAAAAGGTAGGATTTCGCGTCCTTTACATCCACGATGTTTCTGCAACTTTGAAGGAAAAAAGTTTTCAGATTGAGCCGTTTAAGATTATTGAAATTTGTAATGCCAAAAGCGCCTATGCCGTCATTCAAGCTGATATTAAAATTGGTTTGTGTCTGCCGTGCAAGATAAATGTCTATGTCAAAGATGGGCAAACTTTTATTTCCGGTATGCGGCCAATTATTCTATCTCAATTCTTCCCGCAAGCAAATCTTGGCGATTTACCAAAAGAAATTGACCAAATAATTCAAAACATTATTAATTATTCCAAATAAAAATATGAAAAAACAGTATTCATCGCTTTTTATTTTTAAAATTGGTCTAAAAAAAACGTTCTCAAAACCATATTCTTGGGCCTTAACTATTTTTATTGCCTTGAATGTCCTTCTTCTTTATTATTTTTTGTTGGTCCAAAAAACAACCTGGGCAGCTTTCTGGCAGTCAAATACCGCCTTCTATAGCTGGGCCCAGATAGTTTTAAGTATTGTAAATGCTGTCTTAATCGGCGCTTCAATATCGATGATTTTTGAAGTAATTAAAGAAAAGAAAAAGACCTCGAGGACTTCTTTATTGCAAACTTTTGCCTCACTACTTTTTTCGGCGGCCGCCACCGGCTGTTCTGTCTGCAGCGCCTTTCTTCTTCCTCTTTTGGGTATTGCCGCCTCTCTGACAGCTCTTCCATTTGGAGGTTTAGAGGTTAAATTATTATCTGCCCTGCTACTTGTATATACCATCTATGAATACGCAAAAATTACCAGCGGGCTGTGTAAAATTCCAAAAGAAAAAATTAGTAAAAAAACCTTACCTCAAATTCTACCCTTTCTATTACTTACTATATTTATTACCATAGTTTATACCCTTCCTCGACTGCCAAAAACTTGGCGTTTAGAAACACAGAGGAAAATCATGCCGACGACCGCAGTCAATGCCTTTGCCCAGATCAATCCTCCGGAAGGATATGAAATGAAAACAAAATATAACAATATTGGGCCAATCATGCTAGAAATGGGTGTCATTGATCTTGAAAAATTCAAACAAACATATGAAAAATCAGGTCAACCGTTGACAAAAGAACAGCTTGATATTTTGACCAAAGGTTCCAACAAAAAAATAAGAATTACTTCTGACAACTCCTACTTTCTTTTGAATTTTTTTTGGGCGTTTGGTTTAGCCAACAAGACAAGGATTCTTGAAGAGGGTGAAATGGTCAAATATGGGGGGATTGGAGGAGCAGGTAATTTTGCTTCAACCGGTGGATGGAGCCTGACAAAAAGCGGTGACTCGATGGAGTATTATTCGAAAAGAGCCATCGTTCCTTTGAGTAAAGAACAAGAGGATTTAGTGAACAAAGTCGCCTCAGGAGTCTATCGACCGTGTTGTGGAAATTCAACCGCCTTTCCTGATTGTAACCACGGTATGGCTCTACTTGGAATATTTGAACTGATGGCCTCACAGGGAGCAACAGAATCAGAAATGTTTCAAGCGGGAAAATATATTAACTCCTATTGGTTTCCAAGTACAGCCTTTGACACGGCCTTATATTTTAAAAATAAAGACGGAGTAGAATTTAAGAATATTGACCCCAAAGTATATTTAAGCAAAGATATTTTTTCCGCCTTTGGAGCGCAAACTGTAAAAAAATGGCTGATAGATAAAGGAATTCAGGAAAAACCCCCGGCTCAGGGAGGAGGGTGTGGAGTATAATTATTTTTTATGACTAAAATCAGCAAGAAAACAATTTACATAAAGGGCATGCACTGTCCTTCGTGCGAAATCCTGATAACCGATAAATTTAAGGAAATGTCTAATGTTACGACTGTTAGTTCTAATTTTCAAAAACAGGAGGCAGAGGTTTATTTTACCGGCCATTTAGATCAGGAAATTGTCAATAAAAAGATTCAACCATATGGATATGAGATAAGGGATAGGGAGAATAAAAATGAAGACAATGAACCTTTAGGAAAAAAGATTTTTGAAACATCGTTAATTATCATCGGTTTAGTCTTAATTTATTTGATTGCTAAAGAAATAAATATTATCCCAGCCATTAATATTACCGGTAATTTGAATTTATTGACTGTCTTGTTTCTAGGCTTAGTGGCGTCTATTTCCACCTGTATGGCTACTTCGGGAGCTCTGTTTTTATCTACAATAGGCAAAAAAACCAATAATTTAAAACAGGCAATTTATTTTAGTCTTGGGAGAATTATCTCTTATGCAATATTTGGTTTAATAGCTGGACTGGTCGGCAGTGTCATTATCACTAATTTTAAATTCGGAACGGGACTGACGCTCCTTGCCGCCGTTTTTATGATTTTATTGGGCCTTGACATGTTAAAAATTCTCTCATTCGCCTCAATTATTCCATATGGTGCGACCTCAAATATTTTTAGAAAATTAGAAAATAAATTAATTAAAGACCCTCATAAATCAGCCTTTTTCTTAGGGGCGATTACTTACTTTTTACCTTGTGGATTTACCCAGGCAACTCAGGTTTATGCTCTTGGATTGGCGTCCCCCTGGCAAAGTGCCTTAACGATGGCTGTTTTTGCTTTAGGAACAGCACCGGCCATTTTATTCATCGGTAATTTAAAAGGTTTACTAAAGAGTACAGTCTACCAGTACTTTATGAAAACAGTCGCGGTTGGCGTTTTGATACTCGGTATATATTATGCAAGTAATTTTTTGTCAATTTATGGGATAAATATTGGTTTTAATCAAAGCATTAAAGGGACGGGAACGAGTGTTAGTATAGAAAATGGAAAGCAAATTATAAATATGGATGTTATCAGTGGGGGATATTCTCCAAACCAATTTACTATTAAAAAAGGAATTCCGGTGCGTTGGGTGATTAACGGTAAAAACGTCTTCGGCTGCCAAGGATATTTTGTTGTTCCAAAATTAGGAATATCAAAAGCCCTTGCCGAAGGTGATAATATTTTTGAATTTACTCCAATTGACGCCGGTTTCATCAACTTTTCCTGCGGAATGGGGATGTATAGGGGACGGATTGAAGTCAGGGATTAGGGGTTAGACGATTAGGGATTAGTTTGATAATCAATTTGCTTATTAAATAACCGAGTAAAGCCCCAACAACTACATCAAAAAAATAATGACAACCTAGATAGATTCTTGAATAGGAAATTAATACTGCTATTGTGTAATAAAACCAGCGGTGTTTTTTGTCAAAGAATGTCAAAATTGTTGCGGCGGCAAAGGCGGTGGCGGCGTGGGCGGATGGGAAGGAGAAATCTTTAGGGCAAGAGAAAGTTGAAAATAGTTGAAAATGGTTATAAATAGTTAAAAATGGTTTACCCTGAGCGAAGTCGAAGGGTCGGGGGCGGAGGAAAATATTTTTTAAGACAATATCTGTTAATAAAAAAGTAAGTAAAAAAGAAATCGAAAATAAAAAAATAAATTTTTTGTCTCTTTTGTTAATCCCGGGGTTTTTTCTTTCTTCCAAAATTAACACTATTATAATCACTAATATCCAGACTAAAATAGAAGCTCCTTTTAAAGAAAAAAAGGAAAAAAATCTATCAAAGAAAATATTATGGGGAACGAATTTTTGTAAAAAAGTTGTTAGAAAACTGTCGAAACTTAGTACTGATGTCATAACTTATTGTACAATAAGGACTGTCCTTAGGAAAAGGACAGTCCTTAAATGAAAAACATAAAGTATATCATCTTCGATTTTGACGGGACGATTGCCGATACACTTCCTTTTAGTTTTCAAAAATTTTTAGAAATGGCCAAACTATTACAGATAGATAACCTTAGTGATAAGGAAATAATCAACGAAATTAGATCTAAAAGCTATCAGGAATTACTGAAGGGTAGCTTTAAAAAGGCTTGGCTCAAGCTTCCATTTGTAGTTAATATGATTAAAAATATGCAGGTAGAATTGGAAAAAGAAATGGAGAATATTAAATTTTTTTCCGGAGTAAAAAAGTTTCTTTTTGAATTGAAAAAAAAAGGATATAAATTAGCGATTATTTCTTCAAACAGAATAGAAAATATTAATGTATTTATTAAACATAATAATATTAATATCTTTGATTTCGTTCATGGAAAAACCGATCTTTTTGGTAAAGCCGGTTATTTAGGGAAGTTTCTTAATGACTTTAAATTAGGAAAATCTGAAGTAATTTATATAGGGGATGAAATCCGTGACGTTGAAGCCTGCAAAAAAGTTGGTATTAAAATGATTGGTGTCTCCTGGGGTTTACACACAATCGAAGCCTTAAGGAAAGCCGGAGTTGATTACATTGCCAAAAAACCTGAGGAAATTCTTAAAATTATCAATAAATAAATATTTTGTTTTTCCCTTGAATTATTTTTTCATTTTTTTTCAAACTTTTCACAGGATACATATAGGAAACGACTGAGAAATTTTTAATTTTTAATTTTAAATTTTTAATTGTTTTTTCAAGGTACCAGGGGGAGATGTAGAGATAAAAAGTTGTAGAGACGCAAAATTTTGCGTCTGTACATCGATTGTAGAAAGAAAAATCCATTTTAAAAATGTCATCATGAATTATTTTAATATTTTTTTTATTGGGGTGAAAGAGGCGGCGGAGATAGAGAATTAAGATTAAAACGGGATTTATTTCTACGGCGACGAACTTTGTATTTAATTTTTTTTGAAAAGCTTGGCTGGCTGATTTAAAAATAACAATCCCATCACCCGCTCCAAGATCAATCACAGTTTGATTATTTTTCAAACTTAAAGCCCTAATAATTAACGGCATATCAACAGGCTGGGAAGGGAAGTAGGGGATGGGGGAGAATTTGGGAGACGAGAAGAGAAAGATGACGATAAATAAAATAAATATGATTAAGTAAATGATCATCTGAATAACAAATAATAAATAACAAACATCAATTGAATTTTAAATAACAAATATCAAATGCAAAAAAGTTTTGTTATTAATTATTTATGATTTATTATTCAATTGTTATTTATAATTTGTGATTTGTTATTTATTTCTTCTTGACTAATTCTATCAATTATTGTTAATATTAGGAGGGTTTGAAATCAATATTTTCAAATTTTATATGATCCAACTTGTCATCGGCAGTCAATGGGGGGATGAGGGAAAAGGTAAAATAGTTGATATAATGGCGGCGAAAGCCGATTTGGTTGTTCGTTTTCATGGCGGAAATAATGCCGGCCATACAGTCGTTATTAATGGAAAAAAATTTCCTTTTCATTTGATTCCTTCAGGGATCTTGCAAAAAAAACCAACTGTGGTTATTGCCGATGGAACTGTGATTGACCCTGATGTTTTGATGGAAGAGATGGATATTTTTGAAAAAATGGGCATTAATTTGAAAAAGAAATTAGTTATTTCTCCCCGTTGCCATTTAATCATGCCCTATCACAAAGAACTTGATCAGGCGTATGAAAATGCCAGGGGAAAAAATAAATTAGGAACAACTAAGCGGGGAATTGGACCGGTTTATGCTGATAAAGTTAGTTATAATGGAATCAGGATTTATGAACTTCTAAACTGGCCTTTGTTCGTCGAAAAGTTTAAATTTCAGGCAGAGATTAAAAACAAAATTTTAGTTGCCTTCGGAGTTCCCCCAATAAAAGTAGAAACTTATTTACCAGTTTTTAAAAAGCTGGCGGAAAGAGTTCGTCCTATGGTTAGAGATACTTTTGCGATATTTCAAAAAGCGATCAAACAGAAAAAATATATTCTTCTTGAAGGCGCTCACGGAGTGATGCTTGATAACAGTTTTGGACTATATCCTTATGTGACGGCCTCAAATGTTATTGAAGGAGGAGTCAATATTGGATCAGGGGTTCCCTCAAAAAAAATTGATGAAGTTTGGGGAATTGTCAAAGCCTACACCTCAAGAGTTGGTGGCGGCCCATTACCAACGGAGTTATTTGAAAAGATCGCCGAAGATATTCGAGAACGAGGATACGAATATGGGACGACGACGGGCCGGCCGCGCCGGGTTGGTTGGTTAGATTTACCGGCTGTCAAGTTCGCATGTCTTTTATCTTCAATTAACAGAATTGCAATTACTAAAATTGATATTTTATCTGGGCTTTCCCAAATTAAGGTTTGTGTTGACTATAAATTAGATGGTAAAAAGATTGAATTTAGTCAGTGCGGATATTTAGAGTTGGAAAAGCTAACACCGATCTATAAAACTTTTCCTGGTTGGAAAGAAGATATTTCAAAAATAAGATCTTTTAAGAAGCTACCGGTTAATTGTCAAAAATATATTCAGTTTATTCAAAAAAATTTAGATGTTAAAATAGAGATTGTATCAGTAAGCCCAGAGAGGGAGGCAACGATTTTTGTCTAATGAAAAAGCTCGGTATCGTATTTTTTCGAACGCCACACCCCTATAGGGGCCCCTGGCGATTTTCTCAAAAATAGATACCTTCGCTTTTTTGTTTTCGTTTGTGTCATTCCCGCGGAGGCGGGAATCCAGTTTTATAAATTAAAAATTTATTTTTTATGAATATCCGCAAGCAGATTGGTTTGACCTTCGATGACGTTTTATTAGTTCCTCAAAAAACTAATTTGGTTTCAAGGGGAGAGGTTGATCTTTCTACAAATTTAACAAAAAAAATAAAATTAAAAATTCCAGTTATTTCGGCCAACATGGATACGGTGACGGAGACTGAGATGGCAATTGCACTGGCCCGCGAGGGAGGAATTGGGATTATTCATCGATTTGCAACGATAGAACGTGAAGCGGAAATGGTTAGGAACGTCAAAAAAGAAAATCTTTTAGTTGGAGCGGCCGTTGGAATAAAAGATGATTATGTTGAGCGTACTGAAGCATTGGTTAAAGCGGGAGTTGATGTGATTGTTATCGACATTGCCCATGGTCATTCAATATATTTAATTAAAGTTTTAAAAGAGCTAAAGAATAAATTTCCTAATGTAGATATAATTGCGGGTAACGTGGCCACTCCTGAAGCAACCGAAGAGTTAATAAAAAATGGTGCCTCGGCTATTAAGGTTGGTATCGGTCCAGGAGCTTTGTGCATTACCAGGATTGTTGCAGGCGCGGGAGTTCCACAACTGACGGCAATTTCTGAATGTGCAGCGGTCGCAAAAAAATATGACGTCCCAATTATTGCCGATGGAGGAATTAGAAATTCCGGGGATATGGTTAAAGCATTGGCCGTTGGCGCCTCAACTGTGATGATTGGAACGTTATTTGCGGGATGTGATGAATCGCCGGCGTTGACTTTTTTCAAAAATAACCGAAAATTTAAATTGACTCGAGGAATGGCCTCATTAATGGCGAATCACGATCGACAGAAGAATGATATAAAAGTAAAAAAGGATCTGAAAGAATACGCGGCCGAAGGAGTCGAAGCAGTTGTTCCGTATCGGGGTAACGTTGCTGAATTTATCAATCAACTGCTTGGCGGTGTTCGTTCCGGCCTCTCATATTCAGGAGCAAGAAATATTAATGAGCTTTGGGAAAATGCCGAGCTTATTCAAATCACTCAAAGCTCACTCATCGAATCAATGCCTCATGACGTCGAGCAGATATGACGTGTTTACTCTGTAATGACTATCTTTTTAAAGGAGTTATTCCTAAAAAATCCTTTTTTGAAAGAGAATAATGGAATATGCTCCAAAATGATAAATGTATAAAGAATGCAACTAAAAAACCTAATATTCCTTTAGATTGCAAATATGCCAAGACTAACCCGCCAATAAACGAGCTAATAATTGGAAAAAGAGAGAACTTTTTAGGAAGAAGAAATACTGCCGGGATATGAACAACAAAGAACACTAGACCAAACATGACTGGAGAAACCCCAAAGGTTAGTAAGCCGCCCAAGAAGCAAATATCTTGGAAAAGTATTTCAAAAAATTTTGGTAACTGATAACCAAACCTTTCTTTTTTAGTATAGTAATCATTTTTGTAAAAAGTTGGTACAAAAAGCCATATCATAAATAATGATAAGACAACCATTAAATGGTACAAAGAAAGATCATTAAAATAAATAAAGAACGGGTTTTGATAAACAACAAAAAGGATTAGTGAGAGAACTATGAAAAAAAGAGTATGTTGCCAAGATTTTTCATAATAAGTAATCTTATACTTTTTAAAAAGGTAGTTGGGTAAGCCCATTCCGCTAATCCAAAAAAATAGCCAAATTGCCATCAATGTAATCATAAATTATTTATAAACTCATATTACTATTTATAAAACTAAAATATCTGGTTTAAAAATATAAATCTCGATTTTTTGTAATTTTACTTCCTCTGTTAAAATTTTTTTTAAAAAAATAACATATATTAATTAATTATAAAGATAGAAAAGGTTTAGCTATCTGATATTTTCTTAACAAACAAGGAAGATTTGGTTTATAGTAAATCCAGCTAAGGATAACTTTGGCTTGTTTGGTGCTGAATTTAAGGCGATAAATCACAGTTTTATTCTTTTTTTCCAGTCTTGTTTATTTAATGAACCTTGAACACAGATTAGTTTGTAGATACTTTCTTGCAACCATTTTACATGTTTTTCACTTGCAGATATAAAATATACGAAAAGACGTTCATAAATATATTTTGGATTTAGATAAGTATTATATCGATCCTTGTAATAGATAATACTTCCATCTCCATCTAAATGACCACGAAGAAAATCTCGAAAATATACTTTAGGAATGCTTAATTCTCCTAATGTCAAAGATTTATTAGGGAATAATCCTATCTTGATTAAGAAGTCATAAAGGGCTACATCTCCCAATTGAACTCTATATGCTTTTTTTCTAAACCTTTTAGCGGGAGTATTTTCCGTTATTCTGTTATTTTTTCCAAGACAGCTTTTAAACGTTCGCAGAAGTTGGGTATCTGTAGATGTTAGTGTAATGTGACGGCTATCTTTTGACAAACATCCATCGGTTGTTATTAACCCTGCCGCGTATGCTAATTCAGAACTCCACTTAATTATTTTTTTTGTTTTTCTTCTCATTAGTGCCAGGGGAGGGAATTGAACCCTCATGAGATTGCTCTCACAGGTTTTTGAAACCTGCGCGTATGCCAGTTCCGCCACCCCGGCTATTTACATTATACCAATAACTTAAATTTTTCCCCAGTCTTACCTAATCGAAAAATGATACTGAAATTAAATCTCTAACGAACCGCCAT
>CAYHOJ010000029.1:0-9239 GCA_964358305.1 uncultured Gammaproteobacteria bacterium
AATTTTTTACTTGATAAAAAGTTTATATTTTTTTCTTTATCAGTTGTAATAATTGGGAAGATATTTCAGGAGTGGTGGGTTCATATTGCCCAAATTTCTATACCGGAACATTTCTTCGGAAAGAAAAGAAAATGGAGAAAAAAAACTACTAAGGTTTTGTAGATTTAAAATACTCTATAAATTTTTGCCACCATGATTTCTTGGTTGTTGGTTGAGAAACCGGTTGGGACGGCGAAACATAATCCGATACTCCAAGAGTTGGTGTTTTGATAGTTTTTGTCGGTTCAACAGTTGGCTCTTTGATTGATGAAGACGTTTTTAAAGAAGTAGAATCATTCACAATAGTTTGGACAAAACCACCGTCCGTTTTTGCCAACATCCAATTACTCCAACTACCAGTAGCACAACCATTGCCCGCCCGCACTTTAAAATAATAATTAGTATTGGGAGCTAATTCATTAATCGTATAATCGATCACGCCATCATAATATCCTTTATCAAATTTTACGCCAAATCTTTCGTCTCCTTCTGTAAATCCGTAGGCAATGTAGTAATAATCAACGGCATTATTAACGGGGGTAAAAAATAATTTAGCGGTATTTTTTGTTGTATCAATCTGAAACAAATCCGGAGAATGATCGGGTGCTTGTTTGTCACAAGTTGGAGTTGTTGGACTTGATGTACTTGATGATCCGCTAGATGAACTTTCAACTGCGGTAAAAGTAGTAAAATGGGCAGCATTAAAAACCAAGGTTTGGGTTGATTTATCATAGGTTAGACTTGAGGTAACACCACTCGAATCATCTACGCCATCTATCTGTATTTTTGGACTATTGAGATTAATACCATACATGGTAATTACCGCTCCGGCGTTTTTTAATTCCAATACAGCCTTTGCGTCCAAATTCAAACTTCCATTTGCACCAACCATCTTTGATCCTATGCTCTTCATAAATCTCTGTACTGTTGGGTCAAGCATGTTGACTGCTTGGGAAAACGCAACTTTCACAACACCAGTCTGGTGCATTGTAAAATTAGTGATTGATCTAAAATCAGTAACTGAGCTAAAATCCGTAGTACCTGATCCGGAAAAAAATGTACGGATATCGAGATTTACCGGACCGCCATCAAGACATTTATACGTCGAACTACTTGCCGTAGAAGTAACTTTTATCAAAGGCATACCTCCACCCATTGTTGCCAAAGTTACCGTATGGGTCGCCTTATATTTTCCGTTTCCTTGACTGACAGCAGTTTCCGTATTAGCATTGGAAAAAAGAGTAGCGGTATAATCGCCCTCAATATAGGAATAGTCTACTTCAACCGTATAATCGTCCCTGTCTGCAACTACAATAATATTAGCGGTTCTTCCAACATATAGAAAGCTTCCTTTTTGTTGATCTTCGTAATAAGCACGAAAAATAACAGGAGTGCCAGCCGCCAGGCTGCAGGTCGGAGGAGTAGCGGAAAACTCTTCCAGATCAGAATCCGTTCCGGCCGGAACTTGATAATGAAATGATATCGTACCTAGGTTAAAACTGTCTCCCGTGCCAACTCTAATTTTTGGGATTGAAAATGTATCTGCGTATTGAAACGATGAAGGCGGGGTAACGGTAAAAACCCAATCACCATCAGCAACCGACTGAGAAAAGGTACCGTCCGAAGCTGTGGTTCCGGAAACAGTTGAACCTGTTTTAGTAAACGTATAGCCGACTGCGGCTGTTTCTCCGTGCGGGCCTAAAATCGTACCGGAAACCGTTCCGTCAGCTGACACAGAAAATGTTAAAAAAGAAAACACTACTAAAACAAGAAAAAAGGAAGCAATTTTTTTAAACATTTTGTTTACAAACGTTTAACTATGCTTAATGATAAATAATAGTTTTCAGTTTGTCAAATCTTATCAATGACCTTTTCCCATGGAAAAATGTCCCGGCCAAAGTGTCCGTAAGAGGCCGTTTTTAAATAAATTGGACGCCTTAGGTTTAACCCGTCAATAATGCCTTTTAAAGAGGTATCTAATAATTTTGATGCAAAACTACTGATTATTTTTGCGGATTTTTTTTCCGTCCCAAAAGTTTCCGCTTCCTGCATTACCGGCTTTTTCGCTCCAATAAAATAGGCAAGTCTTACTTCACAACGATCGGCTAATCTATTAGCTATGATATTCTTCGCTAAATAACGGGCTGCGTAAGCGGCGGATCTATCAACCTTAGTTGGGTCTTTCCCGGAAAAGGCCCCACCACCTTGTCTAGCCATTCCTCCATAAGTATCAACAATTATCTTTCGTCCGGTTACTCCAGTATCTGATGCCGGTCCGCCAATATGCCAGACTCCGGTTCCATTGACAATCAATTGATTGCGTTTAATTTTATAGCCATATTCTTCTAATACCGGGACGACCAAAAAATTGAATAGATCTTCTTTTACTTGAGAAAGTTTTATTTTTTCATTGTGAGGAACAGCAAGGACAACATTTTCAATTATTTTAGGAATATTTTTTTCATAACCAACGGTTACTTGGGTTTTTCCGTCTGGTCTCAGGTAGGGGAGACGTTTCATCTCTCTTAACTTATCAATTCCTATCGCCAGTCGATGTGCCAACATGATGGGTAGTGGCATCAATTCTTTTGTTTCGCGACTTGCATAACCAAACATCATTCCCTGATCACCTGCACCTAGATTGTCAACGCCAACAGCAATTTCCGGTGATTGAGTATGAATTTTAACAACGATCTCTGATTTATCTGAAAAATTTAATGTGGGAATCGTATAACCCAAATTTCTTACAACCTGTTGAGCGATCTTTTTATAATTTAATTTGGCTTTTGTAGTTACTTCTCCAGCCATGGCCAAGAAGTTTTTTGTTACCAAAGTTTCAACGGCCACCCGGGAATATTTATCAACTTTGAAAGCCTCATCCAATATGGCGTCGGAAACCTGATCACAAATTTTATCCGGATGCCCGGCACATACAGACTCTGAAGTAAAAGTGTTCATAAAAAAATTAATAATTTATAAAAAAATCCCGCTCAACGGCGGGTATAACAAACTGTTTCTCGCGGTCGAGCATATCGTTTCTAGCTTTACCACCGTGTCTCGCTTAGCGAGATCGGCTGGTGAATAGTTAATTGGGCTAGACCCCTAACTATTTCTCTTAATATTTTATCCTATGTACCTTCTTGCCAACTATTTAAATATTTTTTCTGTTCTTTAGTTAATTTATCGATTCTAACACCTTCTGAGTTTAATTTCAAGCGGGCAATTTTTTCGTCAAGTTCAATAGGCAAAGAATAAACTTTATTTTTTAATTTACCTCTATTAGTCCAGACATATTCTGCCCCCATCGCCTGTCCGGCGAAACTCATATCCATAACTGATGCCGGATGGCCTTCCGCCACCGCTAAATTAACCAACCTTCCTTCAGCCAACAAATAGACTTTCTTTGTTCCGAAATCAAATTCTTCCACCATCGGTCTGACCCGGGTAATTTTTTTTGCCAATTTTTTCATAGCATCTTTATTTATCTCAACATCAAAGTGACCGGCATTGGCAAGTATCACTCCGGGCTTAGCCGCTTTTAAATGTTCTTCGTCAATTACGTGTTTATCTCCAGTAGTCGATAAAACTACATCTGCTTGTTTGATCGCCTCTTTTAAAGTCATTACCAAAAAACCATCCATCAAAGCCTCAAGCGCTTTGACCGGATCAACTTCAGTTACGATAACCTGGGCACCCATACCTTTGGCGCGCATTGCAACACCTCGCCCACACCAACCATATCCGCAGACAACAAACTTCTTTCCAGCCAGTAAAATATTAGTTGCTCTAATAATTCCATCGATGCTTGATTGACCTGTTCCATATCGATTATCAAATAGATGTTTCGTTAAATTATCGTTGACAGCTAACACCGGAATTTTTAAGGCCCTATCTTTTTCCATGGCCCGAAGTCTAATGACTCCGGTTGTCGTTTCTTCAGATGAGCCGACTATATTTTTTAATACGTCTATTCTTTTACCATGCATTAGTCCGACTAAATCGGCTCCATCGTCCATAGTTAAATTTGGTTTTTCGTCAAGGACTTGATTTAGATGAGAATAATAACTTTTATTATCTTCGCCTTTGATTGCGAAAGTAGGAATAGAATAATCTTTGACAAGAGAAGCGGCAACTGCATCATTGGTTGATAGGGGATTGGAGGCGCATAAAAATACTTTGGCTCCGCCCTCTTTTAAAGTGATCATTAAGTTCGCTGTTTCTGATGTCACATGTAAGCAAGCTGCTAAAGTAACACCTTTTAATGTTTGCTCTTTTTTAAATCTTCTGCGGATCAAGTCCAAAACCGGCATCTGCAAATAAGCCCAGTTAATTAATTGAGAACCCAAGGGAGCCAACTTAATATCTTTTATGTCTGATTTCATAAGTTATTAATATAACAAATTACTTTGAAAAATGCATTAAAAATTGACAAAGTAAAAGCGGGACGCTTAATTTTTTTCCTTAATAAAATTTAGTGGCGCGCTTTTAATTTTCGTCTCGAGTGACAGAATCTATAAGAATTTCATAAGGACTTCATTCTTTTCTCTATCTCTTTTTTCGAAGGATGATGATTCACCGTTCCGTATTTCTCGATCGCAAAACTCGCCATGACATTTCCAAGCTTTAAACAATCTTTTGTCGAATAATTTAATAATAAACCGGCTACAAATCCGCCTCTCCAAGCATCTCCCGCTCCGGTCGGGTCCACCATCTTTTTTACCTTGTACCCCTTTATTAATAAGGGCGAAGCACGCTTCGCCCCTACATCATAATATTGAACACCATCTTCCCCCAACGTTGTAATTACATTTACTCTTGTATCAATTAATTGATTAATTGATACATTCAGCCGTTTCAAAATCATCGCTATCTCATAATCATTTCCAACTAAATATCGACAGTTCATCACTCCCTCTTTTAAATCTTTATCCGTAATCCATGTTAACGTCATTCCCGGATCATATAAATAATTAATTTTATATTTAATTGCTTCACGTTGAAAATATAAAAAAGAATTTTTATGATTGGCAGAGATGATTAAGAGATCGGTATCTTTGTCTATTTTTTTAAAATTAATGTAAGGAATTTTTTCTGACGCGCCATAATAAAATCCCCAGATCTGATTATTTTTTGTATCGGTAATCACAGATCCTGCTGATGTATATAATTTTTTATCAAAAATAACTCCACTGGCATCAATCTTATTTTTCTTAAAAAATTTGATAAATTCTTGTCCGTCTTTTCCAATCGATCCCAGTAATATTATTCGCGGTTTTTGATTTATTTTGTTATTTAATATTTGAGATTTATTTGTTATTTGTAATTTATTATTTAATATTTTTGAAATGTTATAGCTTATGTTCGTCCCCGTTCCTCCCAGTTGTTTTTCCAATTTATCAACTACAAAAGAAACATTTATCTGATGTAATTTTTCCGGATGAAAATAATCTTGAAACTCATTGGGAAAATTCATGATCGTATCGTAGGCGATCGATCCCGTAACATAGACATTTTTGTAATTGCTCATTTGAAAGAAATAATTGTGTAAATAGTAGTGAAGATCGATGCGGCTAAAATAATTACTGTCCCGATTACTGCAAACCATTTCTGAAACCTGCTGTTTATATAATTACCCATTATCTCGGGATTATTGCTAAATTTAATTAAAAAATAAAATATTGGAGGCAGTGCCATGGCGTTTAAGATCTGAACGGCAACAACGATTTTAAAGAGATCAATAAAAGGTAATAGAGAAATCAAAAAAGCAATTATTATCTGAATGATAAAAATAGAATAAAATACCTTACTTTTATTATAAGGGGCATCTAAACTTCCGGTTAACCCGAAGAATTCAGAAAAAGCATAAGTGGTCGTCAATCCAACGATGACAACTCCCATAAAACCGGCATTCATAATACCAACGGCAAATAGAGTGGCAGCCATTTTACCGGCAAACGGTTCGATGGCCCAGGATGCTTGTGCTCCATCAATTAAAGTGATCTTATTGACAAAAAGTGTAGCGGCAGTTGCCACGATCATAAAAAAGGAGAAAAAATCGGTCATGAATGCTCCCCAGTAAGCTTCTATCTGAGAAAATTTTAATTTTGTCGAACTTATTTTTTTATCAAGGCCAAAACTGCTGATAAAAAACTGACCCCACGGAGTGATAGTTGTACCCAAGACTCCAAGACCGATGATAATATAATTCTTCAAATAGTCTGGTGTAAACGTTACTCCCTGCGGCCATGCTAAATTTTTAAAGGCCAAATTCCAATCGGGATTTGATTTAAAGGCGGAAAAAATATAGGCCAAATAAAAGAGCGAGGCAAAAAGCATGATATTCTGGGTCAGTTTATAACTACCTTTTATTACAAATAAAAATATTAAGGCAATTACAAAAATTGTTAAAGGAATTGCTGGAAGATTGAGAATCGCAGCAGTTGTCTTAAATGCCGCCATATTAACAACGATCACTCCCATATTGGCAATAAATAGAGTAGTAAAAATAAGCATTGACACACCTACGCCATGAAATTCACGAATCAAGTCACCTAGACCTTTGCGAGTCACCAGACTAACTCTTAAACCCATTTCTTGAGTGATACCTAGAAGTATCGTAATCCAAAAAAGCGCGAATAAAATCGGATAACCAAGCTTTGATCCGGCAATTGCGTAAGTGGCCACTCCGGCCGCATCGTTATCAGCCATAGCCGTAATGGTCGCGGGGCCAAAGATACTCAAAAAAATTAAAAACTTAATTCGGTTTCTTTTGTAAACATTAATTATTTTTTCCATATCAATCGCTTATTTATCAATAGTTATTATTATAAATCTTTTAATTTAATTTGCCAGCAAAAATTTTATTTAAGTAGTTAAACCCTTATTCTATATCGTCTTAGCGTTTGCCTTCCATTAGGAAGTTCTGAAACAATCTCTAATTTCATATTGGTAATACTTGAGTGATAGCGGCAAACGTCAGAACAAGTCCCAAATAATAGCTCTCTTGTCACACTTGATCCTGATGAAGAGTCCAGCGACCCACCTACGCCCTGATCGACTCCATTTGTCTGATACATCAGAGTATAAGTAACATTCTTGACTTTCTGTAAGTTTGAAAGAGTCAGGACTAAGGCTTGGCGATCACTACGAAGGCGCGGCGAGACAACTAATCCGCTAGTCTTTGTAAATCGGGGCAAAAGCTTTGCCTCAACGCCACTGGTAAAAAAGAAGGCTCCTCCGATTGCTATTAACAAAATAATTTTTTTCATATATAATATTCATTATAAGCAGTTATGAATAAAATTGCAATCATCATTATAAGCGGTCTTCTGATATCAGGGATTGTCTTTGTTCTTTTGACTCAAAAACCTAAAATACCCGTCTCGATTCCGGCGAGTGTTACAAATAACGCTCCTCCAACAGACTCTTCTTCATCATCAGTTCAGCTGAAAACCTATACTAATCCTTCGGGCTTTAGTTTCCAGTATCCAAAATCTTTACTCCTCACTGAAAAAACGGTCACTGATCAGTCAATTTATGCTTGGGTTGAATTGACTGATCCTCAAAAAAAGGGAGTCGTTTCAGTAAAGTTAGAAAGCTCTGATTTAACAAAAATTGATGACTGGGTTGGGGTTGGGAAAATGAAAAAAGTCAAATTAGCTGATCTGGAAGGGCGCGAATTTATGGGTGAAAACAAGATAGTTACGGTGGCGCTTGATCAGGGGGGAGTTTTAATTACGATAACCACTGATTCATTATTACCGGCTTATCAGAAAATTATCTCCAGTTTTATTTTTGTTGAACAACCTGCTCAAACTACAACAGGAACCTCAGGTGGTGGAGAAGAAGATATAGTCTTTGAAGGCGAAGAAATAATCGAATAAGCAATTGACAGGGATTAGTTAATAGTTAAAAATTAATAGTTAATAATTAAAAAATCTTTTAAAAACTTTTAATTCTTAATTAAATTCTTAACTCTTCATTTTTCATTCTTAATACATTATTATTTATTTATTTAATAATGCTATACTTAAGCCTATCATGTTCACGCAAAAGAAGATTGCTCATTTTCTTTCCCTCATTATTCCTGTCTATAAACAGGAGAAAACTATCGTAAAAGACGTCACCCAAATAAAACGTGTCCTTGATTCAATCCGTTACGATCACGAGATTATTGTTGTCTTTGATGGTGCGTCTGACCAATCATATAAAAAAGTTAAACAAGCTAATATTCCAAAAGTCAAAACAATCTCTTATTTAAAAAACCAGGGGAAATCTCACGCAATTCAATTGGGAATGAAAAAAGCAATCGGTGACTATGTGATGTTTGTTGACTCAGGGATGGAAATTGATCCAAATAGCATTTCCATGTTGCTTGAGCATATGGAATGGTACAACGCCGATATTATCGTTGGTTCAAAACGTCATCCAGCTTCCCAGGTAAATTATGTTGCTTCAAGAAAGCTATTAAGCGAGGGGTATTATTTTGTCGTTAAATTTTTATTTGGAATAAAAGTAAGAGATACTCAAGCTGGTATTAAAATTTTTAAGAAAAAAGTCTTAGAAAAAATATTGCCAAGAATGGTTGGAAAAAAATTTACTGGAGATCTGGAAATGCTTGTCATCGCCGATACTCTGGGTTTCAAAAGAATCTTTGAAGCACCTATTAAACTTGATTATTCACTCGGCGCTCTTTCTTCAGCGGCTACAATCAAGTCAATATTTGACATAATGAAAGACACCCTCGCAATCTGGTACCGAAAAAATATTTTACGCTACTATCAGGTATAATTATCCAATGCGTAATAAGATTAGGTTATTGTGGTCAAACGAATATATTCAGGGCGGTTTTTTTTTAACCATTTCTTCATTTATTATTAATTTTCTCAATTACATATTCCATTTTATTGCCGGCCGTATCCTTGGACCCTCCGGATATGGAGAAATAACCAGTCTTTATTCATACATTTCATTAATTTCCGTACCAGTCGCCGTGGTTTCAACATTTTTCATACAAAAAATAAGCTCACAGAAAAATAATCAACACGAGTATGCGGCAGTTTTGGAAATATTATTCTGGAAATTTTTACGCCATTGGTCATGGATATTATTTCCGCTGCTGCTATTAATCCCATTTATACCCAGGATAACGAATCTTACTCCTTCAATCGCATATACTCTTATTCCTTTTATTATTTTGG
>CAYHOJ010000030.1:0-9132 GCA_964358305.1 uncultured Gammaproteobacteria bacterium
CAACTTACTTCCTTACTTAAGTACGGCCAACTATCAGTGGAGAGAGGTACAGTAATATGCTATATTAAAACTATGGCTGATAATTATTTTTGTTTGGATATTGACGAAAAATTTACTAAGGTAGTTGACGCGAAAATGAATGGGGAGTTTCTTGATGTAACGGCCTTGGGTAAAACAGAAACTCCGGAATCTTTTTATACCAGCAATCTAGAAAAAATTACTGAAGCTGAAGTCATTCAAATAAAAAAACTGGTAGAAACTCTCAATATCACTAAAAAGAACGTTAATTTAATTATCCCGGATTCACTGACCTACAATCAAATTATCTCAATGCCCCTTCTTAACGAAAAGGAGCTTATTACGGCTATCAAATACCAGGCTGATCAATTTATCCCTATGCCAATTGAAGAAACTAACATTGACATTGAAGTAATTGAAGAGAATCAAAAAGAAAAAAAGGTTTTACTTCTTATTGTTGCCGCCCCAAAAAAAGTTATCGAAAAGATACAAACAACAGCTGAGCTAGCGGGACTCAATCCTGAATCAGTAGAAAATGAACTAAGCAGTAACAGCAGATTTATTAATAAATTTAACAAAAGTACTCTTAATCAATACAGAATTAGTCCTGACCACGGAATCTTGCTTGTTAATTTTGATGTAAACTCTTCCTCTTTGGCATATTTTTCACCGGAACAATTAGTCATCAGAGAAAGCCACCATCTCTCGATTGGTTATAATTTATTTTTGAAGGAAGCTCAGATTAATATGGACACAGACATCAAAAAAACTGAAGAAATACTTAAAAGTTATGATGAAAAAAACTCTTCTCCTTATCCAATTGAAAAAATTGTTGAACCCTTAGTCAATGAATTAGCTAAAGAGTTAAAAAATTTTGCTTCAAAATACACATCTTTTTCGATTTTATTTACTAATAAAATATTTTTATTTCCTTCTTTAATAACCAGTTTGAGCAAGGAACTATCACTTCCTATTAATATTTTTAACCCTTATTTTATGATTAAAAAGTCACAGTTAGTTGAAACTTATAAAAATGAATTGCCAATTTTTATTCCGGGCATTGGAGGCAATTTAAGATAAGGTGATTCTGTAGCTGTCATCCCCGTGAAGACGGGGATCCAGTCGATAATTACATTTTAAAAAGTGATTTTAGTCTGGATTCCCGCCTACGCGGGAATGACGAACATGTTTGGATTCAAAGTTTAAAATATCGGAATTATTTATGAAAAAAAATAATATAAATCTGCTTATCAATAGGGAAGATTATCAGAAATATGAAAATCTCTTTGAGCGTTTAAAGTTAACGGCTACAATATTAACTGTTATTTTGGCAATTATATTTACTTATTTTTATATTTCTATAAAAAATCAGTTTAATATTTATGAAAAAATGAATTTGCAAAAAAAAACTTATCTGCAATTATTAACTAATAGGAGAGGGGATGAAATAAAAATTAACTACATTGAAAAAAAGTATTTAGATTTAAAAAAATTTTTAAAGGATGATGCATCTTCCATTACTTACTTTGAAATACTTTCCGATTCGATTAAAAATAGTAGCGAGTCGGCTAAACTAACATCTCTTGAAGTTAATAAAACACGCGATACTTCTTTTACAATTAATTTTTCAGCTTTTGAAAAAATGATGGACTTTTTGAAATTTGCAGAGTCAGAAATTTTTTTAAGTAACTTTGAAAATATTTCTTTAAAAAACCTTGTAATCGTAGGCGATAGCAAGAATAATAAAAATTATGAGTTAAGTTTTACCGGAAAATTTGTACCGGCTGAGCAGAATATTAAAAATGAAAAACAAAATTAAACCATTTATCAAGCGACTAATCAAGGAAAATATTTATTATATTGTTGGTAATGTATTTATCTTTATATTAATTATTATAACTATAAAAATAGGCGTAACAGAAAGTATCAACTACAAAACAAAAATTGATTCCTTAAAACTGGAGAATACCGAATTAATGAATAAGGTCACTCTTATGAATAGTTTTATTCCTAAATCGGAAAAGTTAGACGAAGATGTAAAATTTTTAAATACATTAATTCCAGATGTTGAAGATTATTTTTCAATTATTTACGCATTAGAAAATCTCTCCCAAAAATCTAATTTTACAATTATTAATTATAATGTCAATGTTGGAGCATCTACTTCTGAAAAATTGAAAATTAAAGTTACTGGAATTGGTGACAGTCAATCTTTTGTCGATTTTTTGAAAAATTATAAATTTTTTGGGGGTCGTTTGATTACTTCCGATAAAGTTCAACTTGATCCAAATTTTTCAGGTTCGATAATAATCCATCTGACTTTTTATAACAAAAAGACAGAGGTAACTAATAAATTAGAAAAATCACCCAACCCTAATGTTTTTAAAGAATTAGAAAGTCTCAAAGCTAAAGTAAACTTTAGTTTTGATAATAATTCTGTATCATCTTCCCCGAGTTTAGATTATCCGAAGAAAAGTAATCCGTTTTAAACTTTTTTACCTTTAAGTAGTTTGGCGAGGCCTTCTGAAACCTGGGCACCCACACCCATCCAATAATCAAAGCGATCCTTTTTAACAGTAAAAACTACCGGATTCGCCATTGGATCATAAAAACCTACCTCTTCAATATATTTTCCATCAGCCTTGTAGTGTTTATTTACGGCAACGATTCGATAAGAAGGGCTCCCTTTTTTTCCCTGGTGATATAATTTTAAAGCAACAGCCATAACAAAATAAATTCTAAATAATAAATTCCAAGTAACAAACAAATTATAACACTAAAATCCTAAAAAATATGTGTATTTTAACAGTAGTGGAACGATTCATCGTTCCATAATAATTCATCTATTGATTATTTTGGTGTGATAAATCACACCACTACTATTAATGCTTGTTTTGCTGCTACCTCTTCTGCCTCTTTCTTTGAAGGAGCAACTCCCACCCCTAGCATTTTATTATTGAAATAAACTCCAATTTTAAAAATTCTTTTGTGTTCCGGTCCTTTTTCTTCTAATACTTTATAAACTGGTGTTTTTTTGTATTTACTTTGTATTATTTCCTGCAGTTTACTTTTGGATGATAGATAGAGATTGTTTTTTAGTAAATAGTCAAGTTTGTCTTTAAATAAAAAGTCAACAACAAAAGAATATGCTGCTTCAAAATTTTTGTCTAAAAATATCACGGCAATGAGCGCTTCAAAACAATCGGCCATAATATTGTTATTTGTCCGGCCGGCTCCTCTTTCTTCGCCTCGTGAAAGAAGAAGATAATTATTTAGTTCTATTTTTTTTGAAGCTTCAGCCAAGCTTTCCATTTTAACGATCGCTGATTTAATTTCTGTATAATCTCCCTCCTTTAATTCAGGATAGTTTTTGAATAAATAAACTGAAGTTATTAAGGATAAGACACTGTCACCTAAAAATTCCAGTCGTTCGTTGGATGACAGTTTGGAACCTTTATGTTCATTAAGGTAAGAGCGGTGGATGAAGACATTTTCTAACAAAGTCCTATCCTTAAAATTAATGTTTATTTTTAATTCGAGAGAACTATATTTGTTAGGCATATCTTTTGTCATCCCCTCGTAGGAGGGGATCCAGTCGATAATCACATTTTAAAAAGTAATTTTAGTCTGGATTCCCGCCTCCCCTTCGGTGGAACTCAGGGCAAGCGCGGGAATGACAGAATTACTTTTCTATTTTGAATTTAACTTTTGACTTCTAACTTTTAACTTTTGAATTTTCTGTGTATATTTTTCCCAACACCGCATTTACAAACCCAAACGTCTTATCACTACCTAACTCTTTCGATAGCTCAATCGCTTCGTCGATGATAACTTTTGGTGGTTCTTTTTTTTCAAACTTTAATTCATAGACTGCCAATTGAAGAATTGCCAAATCTACTTTGGCTATTTTATCTAAGGGATATTTTGGCGCATGTTCCTTAATTAACCCATTAATTTCAGGCAGATTTTTTAATACTTCCTTTGTCTTATTTTTTTTGACAGTAACTTTTCCCTTAGAAAAACTTAAAGCAAACAATTGCTGAATGATCTTTATGCGAAGCTCGTGTCGTGGGTCCATATTAAAAATACGAATGATACGAATTTTTATCCGAATGCTACGAATTATTCGAATATTCGCATAATTTGCTACATTCGCATTTCTTTATTCGTAGTATTCGTATTAATTATTTACTACAGTATTTACAAATTTTATGTGGTAATTTAGTTTTTCCACAGTTAGCACATTTGACTAATTTTGAAAAGGACCTGACTTTTGAGGCTAAACTTCTTCCTTTTCGAGCAGTCGAACGTTTGCTTTTTGGTAGGGGTGCCATAAATAAATAGGGACTAGGGACTAGACTGTTAGTAACTAGTCACTATAAAAATTATAAAGTTATAAAGATTATACATAATAAAATACCTATTGACAAATGGAAAAAGAATATTATATATTGAAGTTATATGAAAAAATTCAGTAAGGGTTTTACTCTCATAGAACTTTTGATCGTCATTGCTCTTCTTGGTGCGTTGGCAGTCGGACTTCTTGCGGCATTGGATCCATTTGAACAGTTGAAAAAGGGAACGGATACTGGAGTTAGAAATACCGTTTCGGAGATACAAGGAGCAGTCATTCGTTATTACGCAATAAAGAACCAAATGCCGTGGTGTGCCGATGCTGCTTGTAGCACGTTTGAAGATGGATTGGCGGATGTTGTCACAGCTGCTACTGCTAACACAATGACAAACACTATTGCAAACATAGTTACTTCAGGTGAATTAAAAACTGATTTTGCCACTTTAGCAGGTACGGTAACATTGACTAAAATTGTTGTTTTTGGATCTAATACTGCAGCAACTGTTACTGTCTGCTATCTACCAAAGGCTAAATCCTTTACAAACGACCCGAATACAAAGTTTAATCCAGCAGATGGTACAGATGTTGGGTGTGTAAATACTGGTGACCCAACAACAAATACTTGTCTTTGGTGTGTAAAATAATGAATAAAAAGGGTTTTACTCTTATAGAACTTCTGGTTGTGATTATGATCCTAGGGGTTTTGGCTATGCTTATCACTGGTAATTTTTTCACTTCATTAAAGAAAGGTCGGGATGCTAAACGTAAGGCTGATTTAGAGCAAATAACTAGGGCGCTTGAGATGTACTATGAGGACAAAAGAACTTATCCAACCTTTACTCTTCCCTTTGGGGGGAAGTTTTGTGAAACCGCCTCGTGCTTGGTAGCAGAAAAAGTCTATATGCAGAAACTACCTGATGATCCTGTGTCAGGAAAAGATTATGAATATATAACAACAGCAGGAGCTGACTACAAGTTATTTGCTTGTTTAGAGAATAATTTACAAATGCTTCCTTACGTATCATCAGGCTATTCTCTAACTTGCGGTGGCTGTGAAGATAAAGACGGCGCACCTGTTGCGGAATGTATTTGGGGAGTGTCGAGTTCAAATATATCACCTTAAAGGTCGGACCTTTTCCTAAGGTCCGTCCTTATATAGATTGTATTTCTTTAATAGCTGTCCTTTAAACAAATAGGCTTCTTGGTAGTTTGATTTTAATTTTATAGTATTGTCAATTTCGTCCAGAGATAATTTTTGCCAGTTTTGTTTTTCTATATTATTTTTGGTCGCATCATAAAGAGTCGAATAATAAAGTGCTAGGGTATAAGGAATCTTAGGATCCGTTGGGTAAAGACTCCTGGAAACTTTTAATGCCTCAATTCCTTGCAATAGTTCATTATCGTTACCAGTTACCTGATAGAAATAATACATATTTTTTGCCCTTGTCTTCCAATAAAAAACATTTTTGGGGTAATCTTTAATCGTTTTTCTATTATATGTATCTGACAAATTAGCTATTTGTTTGGCTAACTCGGTCTGTTTCTGAATATTTGCAACAGCAGAAAGATAAGCTAAAGATGAAGAAAATCTGTCCATATAGACTGGCTCTTGTCTCATTTTTAGTGCCTTTTCAAAATAGCCAACCGCTTTTTGCTGATCATTAACCTTAGAATATTTTAAACCGTATGAATAATTAACATCGGCTAGATAATATACGGAGATGCAGAATAGAAGATAGATTGTAGATGATAAAAGAAGAAAAATTACAAGTTTTTGATAGATAGAAAGTTTGTTAGGGATTAGGGGATAGGGATTAGGGATTAGACGGTTAGGGGATAGGGAAAAGATAAAGGCGGGAATGAGAAAAAAGAATAGCTGAATTGTGGTTGTTGAGAAACCGAAGAAGTTGGTAATAAGGATTGTTAGCCAGCTACAAAATAAGCTCAAAATTAAAATGTCAGAATAAGAAATTGTCATCCCATCGTAAGAAGGGGTCCAGTTTATCACTCTCTTTTTAAATAATATAATTTTCATCTGGATTTCTGCCTTTGCGGAAATGACAAGAATACTCAAAACGTAAATTATAAAGACAGCTATAAAACCTAAATAGGCTCCCAGTCCTAAAAACCCCGTCGTTGCAAGATAATTAAAGTATTCATTATGTGCTTTGTTATAAACATAGTCCCACTCGCTCGTCAGATTATGAGCAATTGGTCTGACAAAACCATAACTATAAGCGAATGTTTCAACACCAGTTCCAAACAGAGGATATTTTAATGCCAACTTCCAAGCTCCTTCCCAAACGATTTTGCGGATATCAAAAGACTCTGTGACGGAAGAAAAGGGATTAGGGACTAGACTGTTAGGGATTAGAGGGGAATTATTATTAGTTACTTTTTGATTTTTAATCTGTATATTTGATATTTGATTTTTGATATTTGATATTGAAAGGTATTTATCAATCTTATCTTCACCTGTTTTGAAAAAAATTATTGGGATAACGAAAATAATTAATAAAATAATTAAGATTTTTTTTACGTTAATTTTAATAATTAATGAGTAATAGAAAATAAATATTGTTAATCCTGCAAAAACTGCTAATAAGGCAGAACGAGAACGAGTAAACAAGACCATAGAAAAATTTAGAAATAGATAAATTAGCCAAAACAAACTTTTTAATTTTGTCCGCCAGTTGGAGGATTGACTTTTGACTTTTGATTTTTGTCTTATATAAAAATAAATTCCAATAAAAAACGTTACAACTAAATAAGCTCCCAGCCAATTTGGCTGACCTAATGTGGAGAAAGCACGTAGTTCTGGCCTAAATGCCAAAACGACATTATCCCAACAGGAATTATTAAACTGGCCTGTAAATAAAAGACAGGTCAAATCGTGGCCGAGCTTACCGGGAATTGCCCATAATATAACAAATAATAAAGAGACGAAAATCACTTTTAAGGTTTTTTTCACATCGAGACTATTTGAGACAAAAGCATAATAGAGCACGATATAACTTAAGCTGGAAAGTAGACCACCGTTAAAACGGCCATAATACCCAAAAATTGAAGTGTGACGATCAAGAGAGAAAACCGTTGATATTATCTGACTTAAGAAAAAAATTACAATTGGAATATCTAGGAAAGTTTTTTTTAGTATAATTTTCTTATTGAGAACCATTTTTAAAAACCAAAAAAAAGCAATCAAAACTGTTGAAGTGTAAATAAAAAGCATTTTATTAAATTCGAACAGTTCTGAAGTCGATTTTGTCATTATTAAGGGGGTGACGAAGAATAGCGCCCTATACAGAAAGGAAATAATTTGATCAATCATTATGTTTAATTTTACGAATTTTTTAAGGAAAATCAAGCTGCCATTTTTTGCTAACTTTGAAATTTATTTTGATTTAGGGACTTCTATTACAAAAATTGCCATTAAAGATAAGGGAGTAATTTTGCGGGAGCCAACATTCTTAGGCTATAACAGTAGGGCTAAAGATTATTCATTTACCGGAGCCGAAGCAAAAACAATTCTTGGAAAAACTCCGGACTTTATCAAAGTTGTCAGGCCCATCGTCAGTGGAGTTATTTCTGATTTTGATGCGGAAGTATTTTTATTACAAAAATTTTTAGAAAGATCTGTCTATTTATATTCAGAAAATAAAATGATTAAACCTATGATGATAGGGATTGCGGCCGTTCCTACTATTGCTACCGAAATTGAACAAAAAGCCGTCAAAGAAGCCTTATTAAAAATCGGCATGTCTCAGGTTTTTTTAGTGGAAAAGCCTTTGGCAACAGCAAGTGGCGCGGGATTAAATATTTTTTCCCACGAACCAACTTTTATTGCTGATCTTGGAGGCGGATTAATTGAGTTATCAATTGTTGGTTCTGGCGGAATCCTTTCCCAAAAAACCTTAAGAAATGCGGGCGATCAAATGAATAAAGTTATTTTCAATTATGTTCATTTGAAGTACGGAATAATTTTGGGAGAAGCAACCTGTGAGCACCTAAAAATTGAGGTTTTAAACTTTAAAAATACAGAAAAAATTGTTGTGACCCGAGGCAAGTCACTTGAAAATGGTTTACCTAAGTCAGTTAAAATAAAAAGTTCTGATATAAATGAGGCTTTAAGAACTAATTTTAATCAAATTATTGACGGAATTAAAGAACTAATCGAAAGCTCTCCTCCTGAAGTAGTTGATGAGGTGATGCAAAAGGGAGTTGTCTTAACAGGTGGTTTGTCTCGAGTCCCTGGAATTGATAAATTTTTTGAAGATGAGCTTAAGGTGAATGTTAGTTGTAGTGACAAATATGAATACGCAACTATCAATGGTTTGATGAAACTAACTGCAAATGAAGAAGCCTTTTCAAAAATAATAATTCAATAAAATAGCGGTTGCTATTTGATTATATTTTATATAGAATTAAAACTCTCGAAATAAATTTAGATGCTCTTTGACAATTTGTAGTTTTTCTTTGCCAATTTAAGTTTTATTTAGTTTCATAGTCGGGTTAGGATCCCCCGTACAAAAGCTTTGTGTTTTTTGTCGGGGTTTTTTTAAGAGTTTGATCCTGGCTCAGGATGAATGTTGGCGGTGTGCCTGAGATATGCAAGTCGAACGTCCTCTTCACCATTTTGTAGTTAAGTCTAGTAAATATAAATTTTAAAGTTTTATTTATTTATTTGACGCCAAAATGGTGAGGGGGTAGTGGCGGACGGCTGAGTAACACATAGGGACTTACCCCTTTTTGAAGGATAG
>CAYHOJ010000031.1:0-8899 GCA_964358305.1 uncultured Gammaproteobacteria bacterium
GGCGGTTCGTTAGAGATTTAATTTCAGTATCATTTTTCGATTAGGTAAGACTGGCTTCATTTGATGTTAAAGATTGCAATTTATATTAACAGATTCTATCATAAACTATGTGCCCTGCGTGTATTTTAACAATTGGGGGAGGATTGTTGATAGTAAAAAAATTGGGAGTAAATGATATTTTAGTGATTGGTTTATTAACAGTTTTTTTATATGTGATAACAGATATTATTTTACGAAAGATTAATAAAGGGAAGGTTTTTTTTCCTTACCAAAAAGTGGTTGTCTCCACTCTGTTATTATTGATTGTAATACTAATATTTAGACTGATGGAATAAGCTACTACATTATAACATTATAATGTAGTGGAGCGATTCATCGCTCTATAAATTAACTATGAAATTAAACAAAATAATTAAGGAGTTTGTTGCCTATCTCAAAAACGATCTGTTGAAACAGATTAATAAGACAATTGTCAAAATGTTTGAATGTTGTCGAGAATAAATGTAGAATGAATTTAAGTGCATTATAAATTTTTCTTTGAATATTATGTTTAATCTAAAAGGTAAAAAAGCTCTAGTTACCGGAGCCTCTCGAGGGATAGGTCGTGGAATTGCCCTTTCTTTAGCTAAGGCCGGTGCTTCAGTCGCCGTTAATTATCATTCAAAAGTAGAAGAGGCAGAGATAGTCGTAGCTGAAGTTAAAAAATTAGGGGTCGATTCATTCTCAATTCAGGCCGATGTCTCCAACAAAGAACAGGTCACCAAAATGTTTGAGGAAGTAAAGAATAAATTTGGCCAGCTTAATATTTTGGTGAATAATGCCGGGGTAGTTTATATGAACCCGATTGATAAAATAACTGAGGAAGAGTGGGATAAAGTACTAAACATTAATTTGAAAGGCCAGTTTTTCTGTGTTCAAGAAGCGATTAAGATTATGCCTTCCGGAGGAAAGATTGTTAATATTTCCTCAATTGCTTCAGGTGGCGTGGGAGTTGGATTCGGCAACATTGCTCATTATGCTTCTTCAAAAGGGGGAGTGATTGCTATGGTAGAAGATCTGGCTATTGAGCTTGGGCCTAGGGGAATTAATATTAACGCCATCGGTCCGGGAGTGATTGAAACTGATATGACGACAGTAATATTGGCAGATGAAAAGACAAAAATAGGCATGTTGACAAGAATTCCAAAAGGAAGGTTTGGTAAAGCTGAGGATATTGGAGCCGCAGCAGTCTTTTTGGCTTCTGATGAAGCTGATTATATTACAGGTACGGTGATCTATGTTGACGGCGGTTGGTTAAGTCAGTAATATGATTATATGAACTTAACTGAGCTGTCATATTATTTCCGAAAATTCTTACCTTATTTTATTTTATTTTGTCTTATTTTTTTAATATTTTTTTATTCAGTTAAATTGACTTTAATTTATTTAGAATCTAATAAAACCGTCACGATTTATACTAATGAAATTTTTGGAAAAGTCAGTCTTCCGGAAATTCCTGGATCTTCATCGAGTGCCGGATTAAAATTTACGTTAGATACAATTGAAGGTCAACCGGTAACAGCTACTGATACCGCCAAAGTTTATTTCCTACCTCCGTATAATCCCCGCTTTGGTTACAGCGAAAAAATATATTTAATTGCAAAAAGTTTTGGTTTTAATACAGAAGTAGTTAAACACAAGCTAGTTGGGAAAATCGCCACCTTCAGTGATATAGAAAAAACTTTGACAATTGATATTTCTAATTTTAATTTTAAATTTGATAGAAAAGTTGATAACACGCTATTTACTTCTCCCCAGTTGACCATTCCTACAAAAACGGTTATTGAAAATAAAGCGGTGGATTTTTTGAAAAAGATTGGCCGTTATCCTGATGAACTGGCAAAAGGAACGACTAATGTAATTTATCTGAAATTTAATCTAATAAATCAAAACTTTGTTAATGTTGAAAAAAGTTCTCAGGCTCAATTAGTTGAAATTGATTTTGGACGACCAGATATTGATACTTTCAAAGTGGTAACACCAAAGTTTTTTACCAGTCAGAATTATGTTGTGATGCTTTTCCAAGGGGATGAATTTCAAATAATAAAAAGTCAAATAGCTTTTTTTGAAAAATCTGAAGAACAGATTGGCACTTATTTAGTAAAGACGGGTGAAGAAGCTTGGTCAGAATTAAACAACGGCCTGGGATTTGTAGTTGCCGGAACTCAAGGACAAAAAAATATTCTTATTAAAAGTATGGAGCTTCGCTACTTTGATCCTGACGTCTATCAAAATTATCTACAGCCGGTCTATGCGTTTTTGGGAGAAGGGAACTTCGTGGCATACGTTTCAGCCATAAAAAATTAAATATTAAATCTTAAACGGTTAAATGTTAAATAAACTGTTAAAGATTAAACTGTTAAACATAAAAACAGGTTTAATATTTAATTGTTTAATATTTCTTTAACCTTTAATATTTAATCTTTAACATTTACATAATCTACGTTAGCCTCTATCCAGCTAATGATATTCCTCGTATCATTAAACCTATCTAAACTTTTTAAGATAACAATTACGAACTGATGACCGTTCTTTTTATAAAAAGAAACCAAATTTTCTCCAGCATTTTCTGTATAGCCGGTTTTCAATCCGCCCAGTCCCTGAATTTCTCCAAGAAGTTTATTGACATTGGTCAGTTGATGAAAGTATTTAAAATCAACATCAGAGATACTGATTTCTTTAGTGGAAACAATTTTTGACAAGTAAGGATTTTTAAGGAGTTCTCTGGCCGCCAAACTTAAGTCAAAAGCTGTTGAATGTTGGGTTCCAGAATCTAAACCATTAGGATTTGAAAAATAGCTATTTTTCATGCCAAGAGACTTTGCCTTTTTATTCATTAAATCAACGAACTTATCATAACCATAATTATCAGCTAAAACGAATGCGGCATCGTTACCGGAATGAACAAGCGTTCCGTAAAGAATGTTTTCAACAGTTATTTTTTCTCCAACCACAAGTCCCATCACTTGACCGTCATTAATAGTTCTTTTGACAGTGATGATTTGATCAGGTTTATAGACATCGTAGGCGACTAAAGCGGTCAGAATTTTTGTTGTTGAAGCAGGAAAAAGTTTTAAATTTTCGTTACGGGAAAAAATCGGAGTAAAAGATGGCAGGTCAACTAAGTATATTCCTTCAGCCGAAACTTCGGGGTAATATGGTAGTTTAAGATAGGGAATCGGATTAATATTTAACTTGACAGGAGATACAGTTTTGTTTATCAACTCTCGGTTATAGGCAAAGATGTGAAAATAATACGAATCGCCTGGGTAAAAGAGGAAAAGAAGGGTAAAAAAGGCGAAGAAAAAAATATGTTTTAGACGCATTAGTTTAAATATTAAATGTTAAATTAATGTCATTCCCGCGAAGGCGGGAATCCAGACTAAAATCACCTTATTTGTTTTTTAAGAAGTAATTATAGACTGGATCCCCTTCTTCAAGGGGATGACATGTAACTTACTTAGAAAATATTCCAACAATCGGTTTTGTGACTTTTTCAAGATCCGACCCTTTCATTGAGATTGATTTACTATGGCTTCCGGCATTAAAAAATACGGTTTCATTATCAACAATAGTTTGATCAAAATATAAAGGAATCTTAAATAAATTTCCAAAAGGAGGAACTGCTCCAACTTCAACGCTTGAAATATTTTTTACTTGTTCTTTGGTTGCCATTTCCAAATCTTTGATCTGATAAAGTTTTTTAAATATTGACGTGTCAACTTTTTTATCTCCTGGAACAACTATCATTATCGATTTTTTATCAGCTTTCATTATCAAAGCCTTGGCACCTAGTTTAAGAGATGATCCTCTAATCTTTGCTGCATCTTCTGAAGTAAAGACAGGTTTATGATCTATAACCTTATATTCGACTTTGTTTTCATCAAGCAAACTTTTTATTTTTTCAAAAACAGATTCTGAAGTCGTAGACTTTGTCGTCTCCCCAGGATGACGCAAAATTATGTCTAATTCTTTTAATTTTTCTTCCTTAACAACCGATGGGGCTTTCATAATCGCAGTTCTTCCACCTGAGGTCATCGGCATGGCAATCACTTCCCTGATTGATGTTTCACCGGTGATGCAGGTTAGTAACCGATCAATTCCCGGTGCAATTCCTCCGTGAGGGGGCGCACCATAACCTAAGGCTTCAATCATATGTCCAAATTTCAGATTAATTTCTTCCTCAGATAATCCCATAATTTCAAAGACGGCTTTCAGTCCTTCGGGCGTATGATTACGAATACTACCGCCACCGACTTCATAACCATTACAAACCAAATCATATTGTGTGGTTAAAATATTGTCGATATTTTTTTTATTCAAAAGATCTTCCATAAATTCTGGTTTTGGAGCAGAGAAAGGATTGTGAGTAAAAGTCCATCCTCCCTCCTTAGTTTTTTCAAAGAACGGAAAGTCAACCACCCAGGCAAAGGCTTGGATGTTTTTCGCTTTTTCTTCCGGAGTCCTTAAATCAAACTTATCTGCCCCGAATTTTTTTATTGCTTCAGCATAAGTAAAGACAGGGAAAGGTTTTTGTTTGATCGGTACTTTTAATTTTTCGTAAACTTCAATAAAAAGATTTTCAGTCAATCTCATTACATCCTCACGCTCTACAAAACTCATCTCTAGATCAAGTTGAGTGAATTCGCCGTAAGCCCGGTCAGCTCTTGGATCTTCATCACGAAAACAACGGGCAATTTGAAAATATTTTTCAACTCCACCGACCATTAATAACTGTTTATATTGTTGAGGTGACTGGGGGAGGGCATAAAACTTTCCTAATTGAAGACGGGAGGGGACGATGAAATCTCGAGCGCCTTCCGGAGTCGTCTCAGATAAAATTGGAGTTTCAATTTCTAAAAAATCCTGCTTGAAAAGATATTGGCGGATGAGGTCAATGAATTTTGATCTTAAAGCTAGATTTTTATACATTCTTGGACGTCTGATATCAAGATAACGGTATTTAAGTCTAACTTCTTCATCAATATCGTGCCCGTCACCATTAACTGGTAGGGGAAGAGTTTTAGTTTTATTTAGTATTTTTAATTCTTTAGCCTCGATTTCAATTGTACCGGTTTTAATTTTTTTGTTGACCATTTTGTCCGGTCGTTTCTTAACTAATCCTTTAATATAGACAACATCTTCTTCAGAAAGAGCTTTAAATTCTTCGCCTCCAACAACTTGGACAGTGCCGGTTCTATCACGAAGGTCAATAAAAACAATCTTTTTATGGTCCCTCTTGGTGTCGACCCATCCATAAAGCTCAACGACTTCCCCAACTTTCCCAACGGTTTGTTCGACAGATAAGTTTTTCATATTGACAAATCGTTCATAATGAACTATATTTAGCTCAACCTGCCTGTGATGCCTGCATCACAGGTTTTTTATTTTATTGGCACAATTATATCTTTTTTTAGCATTCTTAATTCTTTATATCCATATAATTTTTTAAACTTTTCTTTCCAAAGAGTATCAAAAGAGATAATTATTAGTTTAAAAAAATAAACAGCTTTATACATTATCCTATTTTGTAGAGAAATAACAACAGGTTTTTTATTATCTGACTTAACTTTGATTAAAGCTTGAAGGAAATCGGCATCTCCACTAAAAAGATAAACATTAATATCTTTATTCGTAAGCGACTCATAAACCAGGTCGGCCGTTAATTTAACATCTACCTCTTTTTCTTTACCGCTAGTCTTTGAACGGTATCCAGTAAAAAAAATTAGATTTTTTGTCTGCTTAACATTTTTGTAGAAAAGAGACTCATTTTTTAATGATAAATTTATTTTTTTACTTTGCTTTTCAGTTTTTGGGGTATAGGATGCATAAAAAAATATCTTAGTGAAAGAAATACTGAGATTTTTTTCAATAGTTTGGATTAATTTAATAAAATTTAAATATGCTTTTGGCCCAAAAAGTTCATACTGTCCGGCATACAAGTTTGTCCCATCGATAAAAAGGTAAGTCTTTTTCATTAATACATTTTATTCTCTTTTTTTACCTTTGACAACTTTAAATTTTCTGGTAGAATATATCCTATAATCATGAAAAACACAGCTCATCTACTCATTACCAGGCACAACCTCTTCATTGAGGAAAGTGTGCGGATTGGTTGATAAGCTTAATAGCAAATTACCCACCCCGCCCAAAGCGGGGATTTTTAGTTATGGTACAAAATAATGTAGATATATATACAACAAAATATTTAGCTCAAAGATTTTGCAAGGGTGAATGTTGGCTTAATGATTGTGAACCAAAATTTTTTGCACAAGGAATTTTAGGTCTCGGTTTAACGGTTAGAGTAAAAGGAAATATTCCTCAAAGCGAATGTCCGATTGCTAATCGTAAGTTTCCAAGCACAAACTTTTCTCCTGTTATGGGTTCAGGTGATTGTGGTGAAACCCCTACAGAAAACCCAATAACATTAAACAACAATTAGGAATATTATTAAAGGGAGATATGGGTTATAGATAAATAATTTTTCCCTGAATTGTTTTTTTGTTATTCCATTCGTTGATATCAAGGTTGTAGACAATTTTTATTTTTTGTCCTCGAGATAGATCTTTGAATTTATTGGCGGAATTAAAGGATATGAGTTCAAGAGAGGGACTAGGGACTAGACGGTTAGAGATTAGATCGGAAACAAATAATTTCAGGTGCTTTTGGGTTTTGCCGAGGAGCTGAGCGCCGGTTAAGATTCCTTCACTATAAAAAGTCGGACGAGGATTACCCATACCAAAAGGTTCTAAAACTTCCAGTGATTTAACTAAATCTAAATTAATTTTTGAAATAGGAATTTTTAGATCGGCTTCAATTTTTCTTTCAAGATCTTTATCTTTAATTAACTTTGATGACAACTCTCGTGCGGCCGTCTCGAAGTTATTCAGTTGATTCTTTTCTAAAGTAAAACCAGCCGCTTGTTTATGTCCGCCAACGTCAATAAGATTTTTTTTGAGAGAACGAAGGAATTCCGTAATGTGAAAGCTGGGGATAGAGCGGGCTGAACCCTTATATCCGCCATTTGTTTTCGTTAAAACCAAAGTTGGCCGGTAAAATTCTTCGGCGATCTTTGAGGCAATCAGGCCGATGATGCCCTCGTGCCAGTGATTGGAGACCAAAATTATGATTTTTTGTAGAGACGCAAAATTTTGCGTCTCTACGTCTAACATTTTTTTCGCCTCCGCTACAGATTTTTCCACTAACTCCTGTCTCTCAACATTTACGTTGCCGATTTTATGAGCGAGAGCGTAAGCTTTTTTTTCGTCATTAGTACAAAGTAAACGGAGGGCATCAATTGCATGTTCTAATCTTCCAATTGCATTGATTCGGGGCGCAATCATGAATCCAACTTCGTAAGGGGTGATTTTTTTATCTTGGATACCAGCCTGTTTAAGGATATGTTTTATGCCAAAACGTTTTATTTTGGGAAAAGTTTCAAGTCCGTGTTTGACAAGCGAACGGGATGGTCCAACCAGCGGGACAAGGTCGGCAATGGTGCCGATGGAGGCTAACGCCAAATAATCGTTTTCAAAATTATTTCGTAGAGACGCCCCATGGGGCGTCTGTACACCGGAAAATGAATCAAATATTTCTTTTGCGAAAAAGTAGGCGACGCCACTTCCAGAAAGAGCCGGTATGTGAAAAATTGCTTCGGCTTTTGGAATCTTTTCTCCCTTCAAATGATGATCAGTAATAATTATTTTTATTCCGAGTTTTTTTGCATATTTTATTTCTTCGACTTTAGTGATTCCATGATCAACGCTAATAATTAAGGCCGGATCAAATTCGCGTTTGACGTTGTCAATTCCAATTTTTGAAAATCCATAACCTTCAAGCTTACGATGAGGAACGTACGGCATGACTTTAAAACCTAACAGATGTAAAGTCTCCCAAAGAATTGCCCCACCTGTAATTCCATCGGCATCGTAGTCGGTGTAAACGACGATCATTTGGTTTTTTTCCTTGATTTCCTTAAGAATTTTTATAACTTTATCAAAGGGTTTTTTGTAGGGACCGAAATCATCAAGAGTTAAAGTAAGGGGAGAGGAGGGGTTAAGAAACAGGCTAAGATCTTTAATGTTACGGGATTTTAGAATGAGGTTGACGATTTGTTTATTAGTTAGCTTATCTTGAGGTTTGAGTTCGTGTTTGAATGTTATTTGCGTAGTGGAACGATTCATCGTTCCATAATAATACATTTAATGATTATTTTGGTGTGATAAATCACACCACTACTCAATCAACTTTTTTTCATTCTCTATCTTCATCAAATTCGTACTCTCCAACTTCTGTCCCAACGAAGAAAAAGATTTTGTTACTTGGGAACTTTGATTGTAGGCATTTGTCACATGTTTGTTTAAAACAGAAAATGCTTCGTCGGTTTTTTGATAATCTTTTTTAATTGCTTGTAATATTTTTAAAATTTCTTTAGCTTTAGTTTCAATTTTTTCGCCTTCAAACGAGATCAGAATGGCTTTAATATAGGCGTAAAAACTCATTGGAGAGACCGGTAGGACACGATTTTGTCCGGCATAGTCGAAGACGGTTTCGCTATTGATTAATTCATAGTAAACACTTTCTGAGGGAATATACATTAGGGCATAATCAACTGTTTTTTCTTCGGCTAATATATATTTTCTGGAAATATCATCAACGTGTTTTTTGACATCCCGTTCAAAATCTTTTTTAATTATGGCAATTTCGTCTTTATTGGTTGCTCTGGCAATTTTTTTGAAAGTATCGATCGGAAATTTTGAATCAATCGGAATTAATCCCTGGGAAGTGATAAGAACCGCATCAACAATTGATCCGGTTTTAAAATGATATTGAAGTTTATAGGAAGATTTGGGAAAGTTTT
>CAYHOJ010000032.1:0-8512 GCA_964358305.1 uncultured Gammaproteobacteria bacterium
ATGGAGGTAGTGTTATTCCATCGTTGACGGCAAATGATAGACCATTTGCTTGCTTTTCACCGTGGTAAGGATCTTGACCGACGATGACAACTTTGACTTTGTCCAAAGGACAAAGATCAAAAGCCCGAAAAATATTTTTTGCCGGAGGATACACTTTGTTAGACAAATATTGTTTCCGAACAAATTTGGTCAGTTCTTCCCAATAAGGTTTTTGAAATTCTTCTTTTAAGACCGCCTTCCATGTTTTGTCAATTTTTACGTCTTTCATAATTTAAATTAAATTATTATAAACATATTTCAGTGCTTCAACCATACCGCCGTCTTCAACCGATGGGACAACTAAGTCAGCAATATCTTTTAATTCTTTCGGAGCATTCGCCATGGCAATACCAAATTTACAGGCTGTAAAGAGGGGATAGTCGTTTGGCCCGTCTCCAATGGCGACGACTTCGTCGGGCAAAAGATTAAGTATTTTTAAATATTCCAGAACGGCCGTATGCTTGGTAGCTTTTTCCGATGTAATATCAGCTCCAAAAAAATTAAAAAAATTAAATTTGTTTACCGAAATATCAGAACAACTTTTTTGCACTTTTTTAATATGAGATGTTATATCTGATTCGCTTAATCGATTGACTCTGGCAAAAATAACCATCTTTAAAATTTGTTCATTATCTTTATACTTACTAAGAGTTTGATTTGGGATATCCGAATAATGGAGACTTCCTTTAATTATTTTTGACATATAAACAGAATTTTTTGCCTCCAAAGAAAAAATCAGTTTTTGAGATAAGAGATATTCAATAATTTTTGCGATTGATTCATTTAAAATTGTTTGCTGAAATAAAGCTTTTTTGGAGATAGAATCAAATATCATTGCGCCACCATGAAGAATATGAATTCCTTGAATGCCTAATTCATTTTCCATTCCGTTAATTGCACTGTAATAAGCTCGTCCGGTCGCCAGAGAAAATCTGACGTTTTTATCCTGGATTTTTTTTATTAATGTTTTTACTTCAGGAGAATACTGTCCATTTTCATCAACCAGGGTTCCGTCATAATCACAAAGTATGGCTTTAACTTTTTTCATAAACAAATTATGCAATTTTGTTTAAACAATTTTCTATCAGGGTAACATTGTCAATGATATTTTTGACACCAAGATTCAAAGCCTTTTCTTTATTTAGTTGACCGGTTAAAACAACTATCGACATTACCTTAGCGCTCATTGCCATCTTAACATCTCCAGCTGCATCTCCAATAAAAACAGTATGTTCTGGTAAAACATTTAATTTATCCATAATCGTTTTAATCATGTAAGGATGGGGTTTCATTTTTTCGGGGTCAGCTATATCGCAAGAACTTAAAAATTCTGAAAAAACAGAAGGAATTTTAAAATGGGGCATTATAATTTCTTGAACTAATTTTAATTCATTTCCAGTAGCAATCGCAAGCAGATATTTTTCCTTTAAACGAAGTAATAATTCATTTGTCCCATTAATCATTTTTAAAGAGCTTAGAAAAGTATTTCCCCAAAATTCCCTTTCATAAACTTTACAAGCTTCGTCAACTAATTCTGGATGTTCTATTAATAATTCTTTAATTTCTTCTCGATAATGCTTTCCCCATTTTAAAACTATTCTTCGATATTCTTCCTCAGGTGATAAATAAATACCAACACTATTGATTGCTTTATGATAACAGGCGAAGTAGCCTTCTTTTGATCCAATTGTTAAAACATCGTCCCAATCAAAAATTATCAACTTGATCATGGATAGATTATATCAGAATGAATTTGATACACAGAATTAAGGTCCGTCCTTTAATAAGGACGGACCTTATATAAAGAGAGTCCCTAATCTAACAGCAAACTCTCATAAATATCAGACTCTTCCATTAAATTCTTTTTATTTCCCTCGACAAAATTTTTATATAAATCGACAGAAAATAATTTATTTTTCAAAAAATTAACATTTATGAGTTCTGTTTTTAACCAATTTGTTGTAAATTTTTTTAAATAGGTTAGATAGCTACTCCATGGATAATTACTTAATAATTGTCCTCGTGTCAATAATTCCAATGGATTTAGATGAATATACTTACTTAAATGTAATAAATATTCAGTATTTTGAATTAATACAGCTTTATACCGCCCTTGAAACAATGGGCCGACACGATTATATTTTTTATTAAAATATTTTGAATACTTAGTAATCAAACTTCGCATAAAAGTTTCAATATCTTTTTTACCATGTTGCCTTAATTCTAAATGAAAATGATTAGGCATCAATACGTAGCAAATCAAATCGATTCTATTATAAAAATTATTAAGAGTATATATCTCGGTAATATTTTTATTTTTGATTTCAAAGTTGGAAGAGCTACGATCTTTAGTATTCAAAATATCTTTAATTGATTCTTCTTTTGGTGATAAATATATTTTTAAATATGAAAGAAAAACCCGATAATCCTGTTCATCAAGAAAAATCTTTCTTTTTTCAACGCCTCGGTTATAAATATGATAGAACCCGTTTTCAATATATGTTTTGATTATATTTTTTGATGGCATAGTTGTGAGGACTGTCTTTAAATAAGGTCCGTCCTTATTTTATACATCTCCAAGATTATGTCCACCGCTTATAACCTACAAAAATATGAAATTAGATTGATGTAAAGGTATGTTTTTGCTGAAAGACTATTTACTTATGTAGGCACGCTTGAACAATTTCTATTATTTCTTCATGGACTTCTTTATTAGTAGCAATAAAATATTTTGGGTCACCAAAGACCGTAAGTCTCTTATCATTTTCATCTGTGCAAATCCCACCTGCATTTTCAATAATCATTTTAGCTGCAGCCCGATCCCAGGGACTCGCCGCAATTATTACCATAGCTTTCGTGATTCCAATTGCAACCAACATTGATTGATAGACGATTGACTCAACATAAGAAACTCTTATTTTCTTTTTAAAAATCAAATTAAAATATTTATTATTATCGAAGTCAGGATTCCAATAGGGGATACCAAAGATATAATCACCGGGAATAAATTTCCCTTGTTTGACTTTAATTTCTTTTTCATTTGCAAATGACGGAGAATCTGATTTTGTATAAAGCAACCTCTTCATAAAAGGATCATAGGTGACAGCAACTACTGGTTCGCCGTTATGGCAAAGAGCTAAAGAAAACATTGAAGTTGGGATGTGATGGGCAAATGGAATCGTGCCATCAACCGGATCACAGACCCAAATAAATTCTGAATCGTGTCCAACATGTTGAAGTTCTTCATCAAAGACTACGTGAGCAGGAAAATTTTTTTTGACCTCTGAGATAATCAATTTTGAAATCGCTAAATCGGTTTCCGTCACAGGAGTTAGATTTGATTTTATATTAATTTTTGAGTGGAGGAAGTTTTTTGTGATTATGGCACCAGCTTTTAAAGCAATATTCTTGGCAAATTCTAATTCAATTAGATAATTATTCATAGTAATTATCTGAGAAAATAATTTATTATTCCAAGAATAATTACTACGGTTACCATCAATGTGGTTACCAAAAGCCCGACTTGACCGGCTTTTTTGTAAGCTTTCCAAGATGAGTAAATCCAGAATGGTTGAGAAATTAAATTAATCACCAAACCCCACTGCGGATATTTTAGCGCAATCGCGATCTGAGTTCCAACTGTCAAAACCGGAATAGCTACCTGAGTGATTGTGTTAAACAAACTTTTATCTTTTTCCATATTAATTTAACCTAATTCAAAAGTGGTCACGCCAAACACTTTATTTAAATTAATAATTGGCGGTTTCTTGGTATACATTCTAGCAGTTTCAAACATTGGTTTCATTTTATATTTATTAACCAGCTCAAGAGCCTCCCTATTTACTTCAGGAATATCTAAAAATATTAATGAACTGACTGCAAAATTATTTAATTTTTTAAAAAGATCTTCTGCGATTAATTTATTGTCTGCAAAAAGAGGCCCGATTTTGTAACCAGTTACACATTTGCGTATCATACCGTATCCAAATAATTTATTATTTTTTAAAAAACCGACCGTTAGACTTTCCGGTTCAGAAATCCAATATTTGAGAAATTGAGGACGGGGAACTGGAAAAAGTTGACTGTCATAACGAACTAATTCTTTAAAGGGAATTGAATTTATTTTAACAATATTATTGTTATTAATTTCGTATTTTTTTGCTGTTTCTTGATATCGAATATTTCTGTATGTTAATTTAAATCCTGATTTTTTATAATTTTCTTGTTGTTCTACCACTCCATCTAAACCGATATTTTGAGTTTTTAAATAACTAATTGCTTTATTCCAAATTTTTATTCCATAGCCCTTATTTCTGTGTTTGGTATGAACAATATAAAATCCCATAAAACCAAAATCTTTGCCGTAGGAAACAGCTGATATACAGGAAATTGGTTTGTCATCAAGAAAACCCATAAAAAACCCCTTAGGATCAGTATGATAAAAGGCATCTCTATCATGAAGTCCGGGATTCCAACCTTCTTTGGCTGCCCAGGAGATGGCTAGGTCAAGGTCTGATTTTTTCATCCGTCGAATTACATAGTTGTTTTTCACGTCAGGAATAGTATAGCAAATTTGAACTTTCTAATTGATCATCATAATTTTCTACAAAGCTTTTATATAAAATTGGAGAGAATTCTTTATCTTTTAAAAAGTTTATGAAGATTAACTCCTTATTTAGCCAACAAATTGTTGAATTATTTAAATAAGAAGGGTAGCTACTCCAAGGATAAGATATTAGTGGCTGATCTTTAACAAAAAGCTCTTTTGGATTTCGATGAATATATCTAGTTAAATGTAATAAATATTCGGTACTTTGAACTAATACCGCTTTATACCTTCCTTGAAATAATGGTCCCACTCGCTCATATTTTTTATTAAAATATTTTGAGTATTTAGTAACTAAACTACGCATAAAAGACTCTATTTCTTTTTTATTTTTTTGTCTTAATTCTAGATGAAAGTGGTTTGGCATTAAGACAAAGCTTATTAATTCTATTTTGCCAAAGAAATTATTTAAGGTGTATATTTCTGAAATTATTTTTTCTTTATTTTCAATTTTTGAGTCATTATTTTTTATTTCATTCACAGATTCGTCCTTTGGCGAAAGATATATTTTTAGATATGAAAGGAAAACTCTATAATCTTGGTCGTCGAGGAATATCTTTCTTTTTTCAACTCCACGATTGTAGATGTGATAATATCCGTTTTCTAAATATATTTTGATTATATTTTTAGATGGCATATTTAAGGACGGACCTTATAAGGTCCGTCCTTATTTTATACACCTCTAAGAATATGTCTACCGCTTATAACCCTTCGATTTCACTCAGGGTATCCTGAGCGGAGTCGAAGGATAACCTACAAAAGTATGTTTTTAGATTGTCAGAAGGATATATCTTTGACGATAGACCAATGAGTTTATTCCTCCACAAACGTCAACGCAGTCCCACTTAAATTTGCCCGACCTGTGCGGCCAATGCGGTGAATATAATCTTCGTAAGTCTGGGGAATATCATAGTTGATGACGTGGGTGACATTAGCAATATCTAGGCCACGGGCAGCAACGTCTGTGGCAACCATAATTGAGACAACATCTTCTTTAAACATTCGGATAGCCTGTTGACGTTGAAATTGGGCTTTATCTCCATGAATTGAAGTGACTTTAAATCCCTTTTGAAATAAGTCTCTCGCCATTCTTTCCACTCCATGTTTGGTCCGGCCAAAAACCAAAACTTTCTTGAATTCTTCTTGCTTTAAAAGTGATGAAAGCTTTTCCATTTTTGATCCAATTTTTTTGTCAAGTCTTACTAAATCTTGTTTAATATTGGTTAAAGTTTCCTGAGTTTTTACAGAAATAGTAACCGGATTTTTTACGAAAGACGAAATTAATGAACTAATAGCCGGAGAAACTGTTGCTGAAAAAAATAATGATTGACGCGTTTCCGGTAAATAGGAAATAATTTCTTTAATGTCATTAATAAATCCCATATCAAGCATTTGGTCGGTTTCATCCAGAATAATCATCTTAAACATTCCCAATTTCAAAATTCCTCTATTAATCAGATCTTTAAGTCGACCCGGCGTTCCAACGACGACGTGTGGATTATGTCTTAACCCCGAAATTTGCATCTGCATCGAAGACTGTCCGATACATAAAGTGCTAAAAATCGGCATATTGCCGGAAAATTTTCTTAGTTCATCCCGAGTTTGTAAAGCTAATTCACGAGTTGGGCTGATTATCAAAGCTTTATAGTTAAAATCCTTCAAGATATTTTCGACTAATGGAATCAAGAAAGCAGCTGTCTTTCCGGTACCGGTGTTGGCAATACCAATCACATCTTTACCGGCTCGAATGGCAGGAATTCCTTGTGCCTGAATTGGAGTCAAATTTATATAACCATGATGAATAATTGTTGATTTTAATGATTCTGGTAAATCAAGACTCGAAAACAAAACCTCATTAACTGCCTGAGCAGGGGAGGTCTGAATACTTTTTACATTGGCACGACGTATAAATTCATGAATATTGCCGCCCTTCATATTTCGACCACGGCCCCCACTAAAACGGGATGAACCTGCCGGCCTACTAAAACGACTGAACCTGCTTGATGTCTGGAAACGTCTCGTATACATAAGAATAAAATATAGAAATTTTTAATTAGATGTAAGAGCGCGAAGCTCTTCTAAAAATGATGAAGAAGAACTTAAATTTAAAATTCAAAAGCGAACATTACAATCTGATTAGAGTATAGCAGAAAAATATATATAAGCAAACGTAGATATAATTATTCTACAAATTCTAAACGGGCAATTTTTACTCATTCATCTCTGTATCAATCTATTGATAGATTGATACATTCGTGAATTTTTTTACAAAAACCTAAAAACAAAAATTACTAACCAACCATACGACAAAAATGCGCATACGGCTTGGACAAATACATTTGTTTTCTTTGCAAATAAAAAACCAAAAGATAATAGTAGTTCAATTGCTGTTAAAAAATATGTTAGTTTAAGAAAAAAAATGTTTCCTGTTAATTGAGAAAAATATATCTGAAAGATTGACCAAAGTGCAATATAACTATAAATAATTATTTTGTGGCTGATTGTATATTTTCCCATTATGAAATAGGAAAGTGAGCCGAATAATATTACCGATAAAATTAATAAAAATGCAAGTGGGTTTGAAATCTTAAAATGGAATTTTAAATAATAAACAAATCCTAAATCAAGAATTGCTTTGACAATGAAATTCATTCGAAATATGAACATATTAATTGGATGTTTTAAAAAATAAACTGTTTTTGAAATTGTATGTTTTTTGAAAGAAAAGTTAGGCAATTTTTTAATTAGCAATAAAGCAATTACCATAAATAACGGCATCGATATTAAACTGAAGTATTTAAAAATTTTCTGGGGCATTCATGATTGGTTAATTTTATCAAATTAATATCTACTTCTCCAAATCCAGCACTTCATCAATTCTTACTTGAGAAACAAAGTCGGGGACGTGGGATACAAGGATCATCATGCCTTGATAGTTACTCAGCGCTTCGGCAATCCGAGGAAGGTGACGAAAGTTGATATGATTAGTCGGCTCGTCAAGAATGAGTAAACCTGGTTTTTGTAGTACTAATCGAGCAAATGATACCAAGCCTTTTTGACCTTCAGAGAGTAATCCGATTTTAGAATGAATATGTTCTTGGGTAATTAGAAAACCTGACGCAACTGTTCGGATGTGTTGTTCATTAATGACTCCATCAATTTCTTTTAAAACTTTTGTAAAAGATTCGTAAACCGTATCATTAAAATCTAATGTTGAAAAATCTTGACGGTAATAACCGATGCGAATTCCAGGAGTGTAGGAGACTCCTTTAGCAGTCCGATTGGCCAATGATTCAATCAGCGTACTTTTACCAATTCCGTTTGGACCGGTAATTAATAAGTGTTTATTTTTTACCAGAAATATTCTGGCCGGTTTCGTAATTTCTTCATGATTTTGCATCACCGTAAACGACGATATTTTTAATTCTTCATTAACCAAACCCTCTTGTGTAGGAATTATAAATTGACGAATAGTTTTATCTTCGCGGCGAACGGCCACCTTTTCACTTTCCATTTTTTCGGCTTTTTCGCGCATTTTTTTAGCAACCAATCTCATCTTTCCACCCTTGTGAGCAAAAAAATTTGAGCGGTCCTTATTTTCCTGGATGCCTCTTTCCATTTGAGCATTTTGCATTCGCTCTCTTTCAATCCGTACAGTAATTTGTTCAACCACATCATTGTAATCTCCTGAATATTGTTCGATTTTTTTAGTGAAATTATCAAGATATAAAACCCCTTCGGTAAAAGCATTTAAGAATTCTGCGTCATGAGAAATTACAATCACACTTTTTTTATAATTCATGAGAAATTCGGTTAGATGATAAATTCCCATCGAATCAAGATTATTAGTTGGTTCATCTAGCAATA
>CAYHOJ010000033.1:0-8417 GCA_964358305.1 uncultured Gammaproteobacteria bacterium
GAAAACCGTCGTTGTTTATTAAATTTGATCAGACAAAATATATCAACTTACTTCCATATTTAAGTACGGCTGACTATCAATGGAGACAGATACAATAAAACTGTTTAATTCTTCCTGTTATACTCTTTATTATGGGTGAGATTTCGTTATCTTTAGTACTAAATTTCTTTATATATTTATCAATTCCTTTCGCCTTAGCCATTATTGCAAAAAAAGCTAAGTTGTCTCCTTTAATCGGTTATATAGCCGGCGGTTTGGTAATCGGAAATCTATTTCCGACGATGGTAACCAGCGAAGCCATAATAAATTTTGCTTACTTTGGAATAGTTTTTTTACTTTTTACTTTAGGGTTGGAAACAAATTTTAGTAGGATTTTTATCCTAAAAAAATTTATCATAATAGGGGGATTGCTTCAGCTTTCCCTATCGATGTTATTTGTCTTTTTATTTAGTTTATTATTTAAATTTTCTCTGCTTGAATCCTTTTTAATTGGAATAGCCTTATCTTCTTCTTCGACTACAATTGTTGCAAAAATAATTCAGGATAGGGGAGAAGAATCTTCATTTATTGGGGAGATTGCCATGGGCATTTTAATTTTTCAAGATATTGCTTTTATTCCATACCTAATAATATTTACCTCAATAACCAGTAAAGATATTTCAGCCTGGACAATTATTAAAGACACAGTATTTGGTTTAATTAAAGCAACTGCCATTATTACTGCATTGTTTTATTTTGGACAAAAAATTGTACCTAAAATTTTTAATAAAATCGCTAGGATTTCAAGAGAATTATTTGATCTTTTTATCGTTGTTTTTATTTTTTTTGTGGTTGGACTGTCAATAGTTTTAAAAATCCCGACTTTAATTGGGGCGATGCTGGCAGGGGTATTATTAGCGCAGACAATAGAACATTATCATATCTTTTCTGAAATTAGGCCGCTTCGCAATCTTCTTGGAGTAATTTTTTTTGTCTATATTGGTAGTCATATTGAACTACGCTTAGTAATTCCCTATTTACCATCAATACTGTTATTTACAGTTGGAGTAATAATTATCAAAGCTTTAATAATTTTAATAATTTTTTTATCTTTAAAATTTCATTCAAAAACAAGTTTTAATCTATCAATGTATCTATTCCAGATAGATGAAGACGCTTTTATTTTGATGTCATCGGCATATCTAACTAAGGTAATCACACTTGAAAAATATCTGTTTGTAATTACTTCAGTACTAATCACTTTTATTCTTACACCAATATTTATTAATAATAAAGAGAAGTTTTATAGATCAATAAGAGGATTTATAAAAAAATATATCCCTTTTTTGGAAAAATTTATTGCCTATAGAATCGATAGTAATCAATCTCCAATTGACACTTTGGAAATTAAAAATCATGTCGTGATATGCGGTTATGGCAGAATAGGAAGTTATATTGGACGCTCATTGATGTTGGCAAATATACCATATGTGGCCATCGACTATAATCTTTATCAAGTGGAAAAGGCAAAAAAACGGGGTGCTAATATTATTTACGGAGATCCGGCTGATATTGATATTCTCGATTATGCTCAAGTTGACGCAGCAACAATAATAATTTTAGCAGTACCGGAGAGATCAGTGCAAGAAGCAATTGTGCTAAACGCAAGAAAACTTAATAGAGATATTTTTATCATAAGTCGAGTCCACAGACAAACTGATCAGGTCAGAATGAAAGATATAGGGGCAAATTTGGTTATTCAACCGGAATTTGAAGCTTCTTTATCAATTATAAAAAGGATTTATCATTGGCATAAATTAGACAAAGAAGATATCATAAATAAGATAAAAAGGCTTAAAATAGAACATGGAATATCATAAAAAAAATTTATTTCTCTTTTTTGTTATCGTAGGCTTAGCTTATTATTTATTTAAATCGCTTACTTCTTCGGTGTTTTTAAAAGGAAGAGATAAGATTAATGTAGTTTTTTATGGCGAAAAGACGCGATTTTATTCGCTTGATCGAAAAAATGTCAACTATGTACTATCCTTTTCAAATTTAGTCAAAGTAGTTGTTCCAGGAGGTTATGGTCAATATAAGGTTGGAGCGATTGGGAAACTAGCCAGTCTAGAAAAAAAACCGGACATTATAAGAAAAACTTTTTCGGTAGCAACTTCGACTTTAGTAGATCTCTATTTTTACCAAAAAAAAACGACTATTTATCATGATAACTCAATTTTAAAACAAACACCTACCGTTATGGAAATTCTTTTAACGAATTCTAACGCCAACCTAATTGATAAACTTTTTCTTTTCTATATTTTTTCAAGTAACAATAAAGAAAGTTTCCAAATAGTTGATTTGAGCCCTTTTGAATCAGGAGGTAATAACAACATTTTCGACTATAATTCCTTTTACAAAAAATTTCAAGGAAGTTTTTTTCAAAGAACCTATAGAAACTACGATATCAATGTTCAAATTGTATATACAAAAAGTTATAAAAGCGCTCAATTGATTGGTCAGATGATTGAAGGAGAGGGAATTCGTGTTGTAGATTTGTTAAATCAGGAAAAAATTGTTACTGGCTGTTTATTAATAACTGACAAAAAAACAAGCACAACAAAAACTTATCAACGTTTAGCAGATTTTTTTAAATGTAAGTTAAAGATAGGGGAGACAACCGTATCTGATATAATTTTAGAGTTGGGAGATCTTGAAAAAGATTGGGCAGTTAATTAGTTTGTGTCATTCCCGCCCCCTAACGGGGACAGGCTCCGGCGGGGATCCAGTCTATAATTACATTTATGTTTTTAACATTTCTAATCATTTTAGTTCTAGCTTTCCTCCTCGCCCTTTCTTCAATGAAAGACTTTAATGTTCCGGGAGAAATCACACGAATAGTTCAAGGAAAGAAATTAAAAGGTAAAATAATTTTTTTCAAAAACAAAGTCGTCCACTACCGCACTAAACGAAGCTAATCGTTACTCTTCACCCTCCTCATTTTTTTCTTCATGGTCAAAGGGTAGGTAATCTTTTTCTTCATTATTCAAATTTTCGGCGAGCTTTTCTAAATCAAGCAAACTAATTTCTTCGCTATCTTCCTCATTATTTTCTTCCCCAGAAGAATTTTCCATTTGAGAAAGATTAACACCTAAATCTGATGGAAAGGCAATATATTTTATCATTTTGGCACCTTTTTTTTCCTCCTTGATAAGGACGATGGTATGCTTTAAAGAGGTTTCTTTAATATAAACGGAGAAAATACCCCCGTTTTTAATAAATATTGCCAATCTTTTTGAAAGATCATCAGGAAGGCAACCTGCATATTCTTTATTTTCCGTTCTTATTTCTACCCTCCTTTTTTTGTTGATTAAAAAAACTTTCTGTCCAACTGCGAGCTTTGCAAGAACGTTTTTTGGACCGCAATTAACTAAGCTGACAGTTTTAGTTTTGCCGGGAATATCGACAAAAAGTAAAGGATCGACTGGAGGAGCATTTAAGTACGTTAATTTTTTTGATTCTAAAATTTTTATTTTTTCAAGATTTTTTTTAACAAAGATATTATTAGGTTGAATTTTTAGAGCTTGTAAATAGTATTGTTTTGCCTTTTTTATTTTATTTGTTTGAAGATAGGCAAATCCAAGTCGAAGAAAAGCTTCAATATTTTTCTTATCGATTTTGATAATATTTTCGTTAAATTTAATGGCTTCCGTCCATTGACCATTCATAGCATTATTTATTGCCTGCTTTTCAAGAGCTGAGAAATCTTTCATAGTTGTTTATGGACAAGTATATTTTAAAATTATTAATTGTCAAGTATAATCATTATGATACGAATACCACGAATAAAGAAATGCGAATGACACGAATATACGAATAAAAACTTTAGTATCAAAATTCGCATAATTCGCAACATTTGCATAAATTCGTAGATTCGTATTATATTTATGAGCGGACACTCAAAATGGGCTAATATTAAAAGAAAAAAAGGGGTAAATGACAAGATAAAAGCAAATGTCTTTGCTAAGATGTCTCATTTGATTACAATTGCCGTTATAGAAGGTGGGGGAATTATTGATCCAGTTAACAATGTTAAACTGCGTTTGGCAATGGATAAGGCTAAGTTTTCCAATATGCCAAAAGAAAATATTAAACGGGCGATTGAAAAAGGATTTGGACCTAATAAAATAATGCTGAAAGAAGTAATCTATGAAGGCTTTGGTCCATACGGCGTTTTTTTACTGATTTTATCTACTACTGATAATTCAAACAGAACAACATCTGAGATTAGGAATTTCTTGGAAAAAAATTCCGGTAAACTTGGAACCCAAGGCTCAGTCGCTTATCTGTTTAAAAAATGTGCATTCGTCAGTTTTCAGAAAACAGAAGTTAATGAAGAGGCGGTTTTCAAGATTGGAGAAGAATTACAGGCTTTTGATATTAATGAGGATGAAAGTCATTTCTTTGTTTTTTTTCCTTTCAATAATTTTGGCTTACTAAAAACCCATTTAAATAATATAAAATATGACTTAGCTGAGATTGATTATCTACCTTCGACTCCGGTAGTACTTGATTCGGATAAAGAAAAAAGAATTTTAAACATTGTTGAAGCCTTAGAAGACTTAGATGACGTTCAACGAGTTTTTACCAATTTAGGTTAATCATTTATGTTCGGTACAAAAGAACTAAGACAGCTTTTTGAAAAAAAAGCAATGAAGATCGACAAAAGAATCCGCTTGGTCATTTCTGTTTTGATTTTAGGCTTATTAATGCTTTTTTCTACATTTTTTAATTTTGATAAAGTTATTTTTTTTATGCCGGTTTTTATAATAGCTACTTATTTATTATGTTATTTTTCCTTGCTGGAAGGAATAAAAAAAATTGGCTGGTTTGGACTCTTTTTAGTTCCGGAGTTTGTTACTTTATTTTTTTACTTATTTTATTTTCTTTTTCCTGCTCGGTGGCTGACCCGCTTACCATTTATTTTTATTTATGAAGTGTCAATTTATGCTGTTTTACTTTGTGCCAACATTTTTAATGTTGGAGTAGAGAAGAACCTTCAGCTTTACAGGGCTGCTTTTTCAATTAATTTTTTTTATCAAGCGGTTGTTTCATTTTTATTTTTCAATGTTCTTTTTTCTTTCAAATATAATTTTTTAATTAATATGATTGGGGCGGGGATAGGCACTTTTTTATTGAGTCTTCAACTATTCTGGTCAATCAGGCTTAATCGCTATCTTGATAAGGAGGTCCTTGTCTATTCTGTATTCACTGCTCTATTAATGGTAGAAACTAGCTTAATAGTCTCTTTCATTCCTTTAAGAACAGTTGTATATGCGCTATTTTTGACGGCAACCTATTACAGTGTTACCGGAATAATCCATCATCACATTGACGAAAAATTGTTTAAAGAAACAATTAGAGAGTATGTGAGCGTATGGGCTTTCGTGCTGGTAATAACCTTGCTTTCGCTCAGTTGGTAGAGAAGTACTCATAAAAATGTTAAATCTTAAATGTTAAAGGTTAAATAAACTGTTAAAGATTAAACGTTTAAACTTTAAAAACTAAGATATTGTTATTTATTTAATAATTAAGATTTAATCTTTAATATTTTGCTATCGACCAAGTCGGGGAGAGGGTAGTGGTATTTCTACGAACGTAAATAAATAACTTATAGTAATTATAATGTGTACGGACGTAAATAACTATAGGACTATATTTAAGTTTATCAAGTTATAAAGTTTGTCAAGTTTATAAAGTAGAAACAATCAAGTTCCGAGGCTAAAAATGAGGGATTAGATTGTCTTTATACTCCGGATAGTATGCCTACAATATGTGGATAGATATAAAAAATCGAGGCTAAATTAACAATTTAGATTATAAACACACTCTAAATATTATTACACTCCATTATAACATTATAATGTAGTTTAGCCTCAAAAACTTAAGTTTAGGACTTTAAAACGCTCTAAATATTTGTTTGTTCAAACGACACAGAGAGAAGTGATCATCTCAAGTAATTATTTGTTAATTAATTCGTTAACTCTTTAACTCGTTAACAAGTATTATTAACACGCTATCAAAGGAGAAGCTAGCATCTTTGTTCCCTGGGAGATATTTATAAGAAATTGTAACCAACGCGGATCGGCGTATTAGTGGAGATATATGGTCGGAGAAAAGAACCTATACAACGTCGTAAAATGAAGCTTTTACGACGTTAACCACGACTGGAAGAAGAGAAGTGCCAGGTTGATATAACAATCTAAATGAGCAATAATTATTTTTTTATTATTAAATCTATTCTTGATTAATCATGAATTAATCCCCAATTATTCCCCATTATGGTTGATGGCTCTTGGGCTGGTTTTTTAGACACGAATCCCCTACTAAATATTTAATTTTAGATTGTTAGGAAGGTCTAAATAATATAATTAATAAATTTTAGGCAGGACTTCTCTATTCTTTTGAGGGTGGGAGTAGTGATAGAATTAGAAAAACTTAAGAATTTCATTTTTAAGCTCAGGGTGGCAGGAGATGGTATCATATGCCAGCTTGGGGTTGTTAAGGTCAAAGTTGATTGGTTTACCTTTAAAATCCATCATAATACCTCCAGATTCCTCAAGGATTAATTTCACGGCGGATATATCCCAAATAAACGTGTGACCGTTAATAACGATGTTATAGACGTTTTCGGCGAGTAAGCAGTTATCAATAGCCATAGAACCAGTATTGCGGTATCCAGATACATGAGGGTAGATATTTTGGTAAGCCTGGAAAAGCGTTGAGTATATTTTTGGTTGAGAACTGAGAAGTCCATCCAAGAGGCATTGCTTTAAAGGTTTAGCAATTACTTTCAATGGCTGGTTATTTTTAAAAGCGCCTTTTCCTTTTGAGGCATAATAAAAGTTTTTACTAGTTGGTTGATAGACTAGGCCGGTTGTCAAAATACCGTCGACAAAATAACCAATAGAAATGCTAAAAAAATCAAATCCTGAAGCAAAGTTGGTCGTTCCATCCAAAGGATCAATGACAAATAAATGCTTTCTTTTTGAGTCAACGTGCAAATTTTCTTCGCCGATAAAACCGATTTCGGACTCATTGATACCTTTCTTCAACAAAAGCTTAGTAATTGATTCTGTAATTACTTTTTGGCTTTCAACATCTGCTATAGTATAAAAATCCTTGTGAGAAGTCTTATAGTTTAGAGTCAGGTTCTTCTTATAGTATTTTAAGAGGATACTTCCAGCCTCAGCTGCCACCCGCTTCATGATGTTTAACATAATGGGTATTATAAGCTTGAGCAGGGCTTTTTGCAAAATGTAGTCTCGTGTCATCCCCGTGAAGACGGGGATCCAGGAAAGTCTAGATTCCCTCCTTCGAGGGAATGACAAACTATGTTACGACTTGTGAAATCTTATACAAAATATATTGACAAAATATTTATAATTTGTGATATTATTTTTTCACTATGATAAAAACTAATAAAAATAAATCTAATTTTTTAGAGATTAAAATAATTGAAGCTAAAAGAAAATTAATTGAGAACAGAATAGAGTCGAGAAAAAGCAAAAGAGAATTTGACAAAAAATTTAAAGCTCTCATGAAAAAATGTAGGAAAGTTTTTATTTCGTGTGAAATAAGTCGCGCTAAAAGGATGGCGTTTTATAAAGGAATATTCTATTTATTTCCAAAAGATGAAATTGCAGAAATAAGAAAAGTTTTCAGATGGCCATAGACAGCGAATCTCCAGCCTGGAGCAAAGGGTTGTGACTCCGTAGGATTTATAAAAGTATTATCAAAGGAACTAAGATTATTCCCAAGACCATAGTAAAGGCAACTAAAGCACTGGCAAACTTTTGGTCAAGATCATGCTCTACTGAAAAAGCAACAGCGAGTGCAGCCGCTGGTGAAACTGCCGAAATTAAAATCATTTTTTGCCCAATGCCTGTAATACCAAATAAGGAAGTAAACATAAAAGCTAATAACACCGAAACCCCCATCACAATGCCAGCCGAAAGAAATAGCTTACTTAAATTTTCTTTTGACAAGAAATATTTAAAATCCAAGAGAATTCCAATTGATACAAATAATAACGGATTAATAAATCCTGATAGGGTTGTTTTAAATTGAGTTAATATTTGAGGTAGTTGTATATTTAATAAACCAAAAATAACCCCAAAAAATAAAGCAAAGATCATGGGATTTTTTGCAAAAGACATTATTCCTTTTTTAATTCCTAATTGTTTTTTGTTTCCCAGATATCCGGTTATTAAATAAACGACCGTCCAAGCCATCAATCCATTGCCAAAATCATACATAAACAAATACCTTAGGTTTTCAACACCATAAAATGCCTGGATAAAAGGTAAAGCGAAAACTAAGGTACTATACCCCTCGTCAATGAGTTTGCAAAATTAGGCCTTGATTTTCTTCTTCAG
>CAYHOJ010000034.1:0-8099 GCA_964358305.1 uncultured Gammaproteobacteria bacterium
AGGTATTAATGATGACGTAGTTTGCGCTTTTATAACTGCGGGCTTTTGTATATCCGCGGGATTTAAAATCAGCCTCTATTCTTTCTGAGTCGGCATGATTTTGCTGACAACCGAAGGTTTTGATAAAATACTTCATAAAAATTTCTAATTATTCTAATTTCTAATTGACCTAATCAATGACCAATCTCCAATACTCAATTTGAAATTTAGGAAATTGGGATTTTATTAGATCAATTAGGTTAGGTCAATTTTTTATTTTGCTTCTTCATTTGCTCAATAATAAACATGAAGACCAAAAGCATAACGGCAATTAGTACAAAAGCAATTAATTTTTCAATTCCTTCTAAAAATAAACTAGCCACTCCCAATATCAAAGAAATTAGCCAATAAAACCAGGCAATCCGTCTTTTTCCCCAGCCTATTTCCATTAGCCGATGATGAAAGTGACCCCAGTCGGCCCGGAAAGGGGATTGTCTTTTTTTCAATCGTCTGATCATCGTATAAATAGCATCGATCGTAGGAATCGATAGAATTAATACAGCAGTTCCTAATTTACCGAAAGAAAGGATAGAAAGAATTCCCAATAAAAATCCGGCTAATGCCCCCCCGCCGTAACCCGGCATAATTTTTTGAGGAAAGTAGTTATGAGGCAAAAAACCTAAATAGGCTCCGGCCACAATAAAACTTAAAACCGTTACTGATTGAGCTGAAATATCATGTCCGGTAAATCGTTGTGATAATAAGCCTAAGAATATTGCCGTAATTGCAACAAATCCCGGTAGTTGCCCATCAATTCCTTTACTCCAGTTAATCATATTGGTCGACCAGGTAAGCCAAATAATTGCGAGGATGTCAGCCACAACCCAGATATAGTGAAGCCCAAAAAAATTTAAAGGTATCTGCCAAAAATCAAGCCTGATCACTCCTCCAAAGGGATTTGAAATGTAAGGAATACCTAAGCCAAATGCAATTACTAAAGTAGAGATAAGAATATTAGCAATAAATCTTAAATAAGGAGAAAGGTCGTAAGCATCATCAAATAATCCAAGAATAATCAAAAAGAAACTGGCAATTAATATACCAAAAATGATTTTACTGATTGGCAAAAAAATCAGAGATGTAAAAAGAATTGATAAATAAATTGGTAGACCACCAGCTCGGGGAATAATTCCTAGATGAGTATGGGCAGGATGATTTCTAGTTTTTGAATCGGTTACAAGATGAAATTTCTTTGCCAAAGCGATCGTAGGAATAGTCAGAAGGTAAGAGATTAGAGAAGCCGATAAAAAAATAAAAAAATTCATAGATTCGACAAGCTCACTATGACCCTGAGTAACATTGAAGGGTCATTTTATGAGACTATAAAAATAATTTTTATAAAAATTAAGGTAAAGCAAATAATAAGGAAAAGATTAAGATAATAAAAAATATTTTTCACAAAAATATTATCTGAATAAAATTTATTAAAAATATATCGGTTAATAAAAAATAAAAGATTTAAAAAAATTGGCAAAATAAAAATTGCCCAATAATCAGCTAATTGACTTTCTCCCCACAGTTGGGAATAAAATAGAGGAATTTGAGGAGGCATAGTTGAGGACTTGAGTAAGAAAGTGATAATCATGACGGCGTTGGCACCGAGTAAAAGCTTTAACATAAGTTAAAAGTTAAAATTCAAAAGTGACTTGTCATCCCCTTGAAGAAGGGGATCCAGTCTATAATAACCTTATAAAACAATAAGGAATATTTAGTCTGGATTCCCGCCTACGCGGGAATGACTCGTGTTTGACTTATGACTTTATTCATATATTATACTTTAGCTCACATATTTTTGCCCTTGAAATAAAAAAATCATTAGTTTATGATGTAGTTTAAAATGACATAATATACTTTAACCAGCTTCGGATTTACTCACACTTATTAATTTTTTATTAAATAATATGAAAGATACAAAAGTTTACAATCTGGTTAAAAAGGAAGAAAAAAGGCAGAAAGAAGGAATTGAGCTAATCCCCTCCGAAAATTATGCCTCTAGCGAAGTAAGAAAAGTTTTATCTTCATATTTCGTAAACAAATATTCAGAAGGTTATCCAAAAAAGCGTTACTATGGCGGCAATGAAAATGTCGACGAGCTGGAAATATTATGCCAGGAAAGAACTAAAAAACTTTTTGGGGTGCCATTTGTTAATGTCCAACCATATTCAGGATCCCCAGCTAACTTGGCTGTTTATTTAGCTACCTGTAAACCGGGCGATGTCATAATGGGCCAAGCACTGATTGCCGGAGGACATCTGACACACGGACATTCGGTCTCGGCAACAGGTATCTTTTATAAACCATTTCAATATTCGTTGAGGAAAGACAATGTTTATAAAAATGAAGACCTGTTTGATTATTCGGAAATAAGAAGATTGGCCAAAGAGCACAGACCAAAATTGATCTGGGTAGGAGCAACAGCTTATCCACTTAAATTTAATTACAAAAAGTTTGCGGAAATTGCCGACGAAATAGGTGCTTTTTTAGCAGCTGACATTGCTCATGTTGCTGGACTAATTGTTGGAGGAGTTCATCCTTCCCCTGTTCCTTATGTCCATATTGTTACAACAACAACTCACAAAACCTTGAGAGGTCCAAGAGGAGCGATGATCATGGTGACAAATAAAGGTTTAAAGAAAGATCCTGAACTTGGTGAAAAAGTCAATAAAGCCATTTTTCCAGGCCTTCAAGGAGGTCCTCACGATAATACGACAGCCGGAATCGCCCTAGCTTTATTTGAAGCCGCCCAACCGTCTTTTAAAAAATATGCGGCTCAAATTGTTAAAAACTCGAAAGTATTAGCTAAAACCTTAATGGATGGCGGTTTGAAATTAGTTGGTGGAGGCAGTGAAAACCATTTACTACTTGTTAACTTGACTTCAGTACTTGGAGCAGGTTCGGGAGTATTTGCTCAAAAAGCTCTTGATTGGGTTGGTCTAACTTTAAATAAAAATACCGTTCCGGATGAAACTTCTTCACCTTTTTATCCTTCTGGAATAAGGCTTGGGACGCCAGCATCAACCAGTCGGGGAATGAAGGAAAAAGAAATGAAGTTTATTGGAGAGGTAATCCTTGAGGTGATTGGTTTGTTAAAGGAGTATATTCTATCTAATAAAAAGCCCGACTTCGCCAAGGCTTCGTCGGGTAAAGAAGAACGAAAAGAATATATTGCTAATTTTGAAAATGAAATGAGAGCTAACAAAAAAATGAAAGAGATTCATTTAAGAGTCAAAAAACTCGCTCTCCGTTTCCCGATACCATAATCAATATAAATATGTTCGAGGCTAGGCGTAGTGAAACAGTTAGAAAGATTTATGAAAGGGTTCCTCATTCAGGTGAACCTAATTATACAGACTTATCATTGAGTGGAGGTGCAACTTCTCCAGAATCAGTAGAAAAAATATTAAAATATCTCACGCCTAGACAGCATAATTTTTATGACCTTGGGTCTGGTCGTGGCGAAGTTATCATTCAAGCTGGTTTTTCTAACAAAAAAATAAAAGCGGTTGGTATAGAGATTATGAAAGAAAGACACGATGATGCTCTAAAAGCTTTAAAGTTAGCTAGGTCAGAAGAATTTAAAATGCCTGGAAACGTCGACTTAAAATTTATCAACGATAGCTTCTTAAATGTAGATTTTTCAGATGCAGATGTTGTGTATGTGTCAGCTTTAGCTTTTGACGATAACACAATGAAAGAATTACAATCAAGATTTATGAATCTCAAAGATAATGCTGTGATAATAGTCGTTGATAAAGAGTTAGATATAAGAAGGTTTGAGCTTCAAGGCGAAGATAATTATAAAATGGGATATGGTAAAGGTCATGCTTACATATACAAAAAAAGAGAAGATACGGGAGCGGAATTTATTAATAGATAATAAATGAAAAAAATAAAAGTTCTTTTTATCCATCATTCAACTGGCGGATTGTTGTTGTTCTTTGGAAGAGTAAGAAAAATTTTGAAAGAAAAAAATCCTAATATTGAGCTTTGGGATCATGGATACAATCTTTATTCACCAAAAATTCTTTTATATTTATTTGGTTTATTCCCTTTGACTCTCATCCAAACATCAATGCCAATCAAAAAATTGGCCAGGTATTTTCGGACTTTTTGAAGCTAAATACTTCATTATATTAATATAATGAAGTGATAATCAATAACTACATTTGATTTTTAATAAATATTGTGTACCATTAAATATGGCAAAAAAGGTGAAGAAACAAAAATTGGTTGAAAAGATAGTTGTTGAAGAAAAAAAAACTTCAAAGTTTAAGTTCTTCAAAAAAATCTTACTAAAGGTTTTGGTCGTTTTATTGGTGGTTGGCGTGTTTTATTTTGGAAAAAAATATCTATTTGTTGCATCTGTTAACGGACAGTATATAAATCGTATGTCAGTTATCAAAGACTTGGAAAAACAGGGAGGCAAAAAAGTCCTTGACACCATTGTTCTTAAAACCCTAATTAATCAAGAAGCAAAAAACAGAAAAATGAGCGTCTCTGATAAGGAATTGGAAGCGGAATTGACCAAAATTGAAGTAAATGTCACTTCTCAAGGAACAACTCTTGAAGCTTTATTACTTCAACAAGGGATGACGAAAGATGATTTGAAGAGTGAGATCAAACTCCAGCTTTTGGTTACAAAAATGGTTGAAAATAATATTTCAGTCACTGATAAAGAGGCAGATGATTATATAGCTAGTCAAAAAAGTCAATTATCATTGGATTCAACTCAACCTGCTCCAGAATTAACAAAAGATCAAGCAAAAACGGCAATCAAACAACAAAAACTTCAGGCAAAAATTCAAACCTTCGTGGCTGACCTTAAAGCCAAAGCCAAGATCAACTACTTCATAAAGTATTAAACTGTTTAATATTTGGTAAAATGTACTCAAGATGGGAGATCATCTAATGGTAGGATTTCAGACTCTGAATCTGAATATCTTGGTTCGAATCCAAGTCTCCCAACTTAAAAATTACAAAGTCATATCTTGGTTCACTCAACCAATTTAAAAACATTATAAAAAAATAACCCCGCTATTTCTAGCGGGTCGTCCCTTACGGGAATTTGTATTTACATTATATCATCTTTTATTCCTGTCAAATGGTAAAATTTTTACGTATAATAAAATTATGAAAATAAAATCACTTCAAGCTCAGGAAATTTTAGATAGTCGGGGATTCCCAACGATCGAATGTGTGACTACTTTGGAGGATGGTTCAACGGGTTGGGCAGCCGTTCCATCAGGTGCCTCAACCGGAAAATATGAGGCAGTTGAACTTCGAGATAATGATCTAAAACGATTTGGTGGAGCTGGAGTTTTGAAGGCTGTCGAAAATGTAAATATAACAATTCAATCAGCAGTTAAAGGACTTGATGCCGAAGATCAATCAAAACTAGACAAGACAATGATCGATCTTGATGGGACAGAAAATAAAGCCAATCTTGGAGCCAATGCCGTCCTTTCAGTTTCATTGAGCACGGCCCGAGCACAGGCTGCCAATGAAAAAAAACCTCTTTATCAATATCTTGCAAAATTCAATCCGGATTTTAAGGGAATCTATTCAATACCTCTCACCATGATGAACGTTTTGAACGGAGGAAAACATGGGAACTGGGCTAGTGACATTCAAGAATATATGATCTTTCCGGTTGGAGCTAAAAACGTCCAAGAATCGGTCAGAATGGGAGTCGAAGTTTATCAAGCGCTAAAATTAATTTTGAAATCAAAGGGTTATGCGATTGCCGTAGGAGATGAAGGCGGATATGCTCCGCAATTTAAGTCCAATGAAGAGCCGTTTCAAATCCTGATGGAAGCAATTCAAAAAGCCGGATATGTTCCTGGAAAAGATATTTGTCTGGGAATTGATGGGGCTGCTTCAGAATTTTTTAAAGATGGAAAATATCAACTAAAAAAAGAAGGATTAGTCCTAACTACGGATGAATTGGTGGAATTTTATTTAAATCTTTGGAAAAAATATCCAATCGTTTCGATGGAGGATGTTTTTGATCAGGATGATTGGGAAGGATTTAAAAAACTATATCAAAAAACTGAAAACAAGATGCAGGTAATGGGCGATGATCTATTTGTCACCAATATTAAACGCCTTCAAAAGGGAATCGATGAAAAAACCTGTAATTCAATCTTAATTAAATTAAATCAAATCGGGACTCTGACCGAAACAGTTGACGCGGTTTTAATGGCGAAAAAAGCCGGAATGACTGCGATTGTTTCACATCGATCCGCTGAAACAGAAGATGCTTTCATGGCAGACTTTGTTGTGGCCATGGGAACCGGACAGATAAAAACCGGAGCACCAGCCCGAGGTGAAAGGACGGCAAAATATAATCAACTAATGAGAATTGAAAGAGAGCTTGGAGATAAAGCACAATTTGCCAAATTCCCGTTTAGTCCAATTATATGATCAAGGCGCTAATCTTCGATTTTGGAGGTGTAGTAACAGATCGTGGTTATTTGCTTTGGATGAAGGAAGAAATTCCGAATTTTGAAAAGAATAAATTATTTTATAATGATCTGTCTGATAAATATGATTTGGGTATAATCACACATAAAGAATTTACTGAGATAATAGCTAAAGAATCGGGAATAGGGAAAGACGTTATTTGGGAAAAAATATTTAATAAAATAAAAGTAAATAGTGAACTATTAATAATAATTAATCGTCTCAAGAAAAAATATAAAATAGCTCTTTTAACTAACTTTCATCACAAACCATTAAGTGAATTATTTATTAAATACGATTTAGAAAAATATTTTGACTTGAAAGTTATTTCCTCACTACATAAATTACATAAGCCAGATTCTAAAATTTTTAAAAAAATACTTAGATTACTAAATATTAAACCCGAAGAAGCAATTTTTATAGATGACAGTCAAAAATATATTAATGGTGGGAAAAATATTGGTCTAAAATCTTTTTTATTTACTACAAATCAAAAACTAAAAGAGGATTTAAAAAGCTGTGGAGTTATTGTTTAATGGTAATTTTAGTCTGGATTCCCGCCTCCGCGGGAATGACATTTCATATATAATTTAGCTATGAAAGCGTTTGATTTTTCATTACCGGACCAAAATGGGGATATTCATAAATTATCTGACTATAGAGGTCAGTTTGTTGTCTTATATTTTTATCCTAAAGATGACACGCCAGGATGTACAGTCGAAGCCTGCAGTTTTCGGGATAACCAAGAAAAATTTAAAGAACATGGAATCGTTGTCTTAGGCGTTTCAAAAGATACGATTCTTTCCCATAAAAAATTCGCTCAAAAACATAATTTAAGATTTACGATCTTTTCTGATGTTGAAAAAAAAGTCATTAAAAAATATAAAGCCTGGGGTAAAAAGAAATTTATGGGAAAGACATATGATGGAATAATCAGAATGACTTATTTAATTGACAAGGAGGGTGATATTGTCAAAATTTATGACAAGGTCAATCCTTTGACTCACGTGGCTGAAATACTCAAAGATATAGAAAATATTAATAAAATGCCTGTATAGTGTATTGCCCGTTAGACTTTAATATAAAAGCTTTCTGTGGGTAAAAAGGGAGATTGGAGGCAACTTTTTCTTTAGAAATAAGAACTTTCCCGTTATACGCAGGTATATCTTCAAAACTTTTTCCATAAATATAGACGTTATTATCTTTAAGATAATATTGAACTGTAAAAAAATCCAAATCATCGGTGTATATGAGATCTTTTTTATTTGCAATTATCTGTATTTCTCTAAATACTTTTCTTAAATCAGTTTTTTTCCGGTACTCTAACTGTAACTTTTGGTAACTCAAAGTTAACACTAACAGCAAAATAATAAGTACTGTACGTATATAAATATTTATTTTTTCTATAATAAAAATTATTAACAATAAAAAACCTACACTAGTAAATATTAAATAACGGGGGAAATATACGGGTTTGATAAATGAAATTAGACCGACTAATGAAGAGGTCACTACTCCCCAAATAAAAAGCAATTGAAAATCAACTTGATCTTTTTTTGAAAACCTTTTGAAGTAAAAATAAATTCCAACCATAACAA
>CAYHOJ010000035.1:0-8007 GCA_964358305.1 uncultured Gammaproteobacteria bacterium
CGGTTCGACACATTGGCGTCATAACATCGTATTTAAGCATGATATCTCGTCCGCCCTGATCTTTAAATCGATAAAATAGTTTCTCCGCCTCATCGCCCAATTCGCCAACAAATATATTACTGTTTTCGAGTGCCGGAGTTTCAAGTGGTTCATAACCATATTTCTCAAATACTTTCTTAAAAATATTTATGACATATTCGCGAATTTTTACATCTTCAGCAAAATAATCCCTGAAACCAGCTAATTTTTGAACCTTAATTTGATCTGCCATATTCGAAATTATATCAAAATTTTAATTATATTTTAGCTTTAAATTTAAATGTTACACCCTAATGTTACGGTGTAACATAAAAAAACAAAGCTATAATCCTCTTTCTTTCTTACGTTCTAAAGCTAGTTTCATTTCCCATGCTGCTGTCCAATTGATTCCCGGACGACCTGGATAAAAAATATGTGTAAATATTTCTTCAAAAAATAACCAAACTTTTTCTTGTTTTACCATATTTTTAAGAACTGGAACAATTCCTTCACTTCTTTCCATCATTAATTTGTATTTGTTCACGGTTGTGTTTGATACTTTTAATGCCTTACAAATCATCCTGTAATCAATCTCCTTTAATAAAAGATAAATAATAGCAATTCTTTTTATAATCATTATTCTTTCAGCAGGAGTTAAAAGATCAAATAATATTTTGTTGAATTCTTCTTTATTGTCTGTTTCTCCCAAAACCTTATAAAAAATAGAAAATATTTTTTCGTAATCTTCCGACTTTATTTGTAGATATGAAATTCTTACCATATGTTACACCGTAATGTTACAGTGTAACAATTTGTTTGTCAGTCGCTTATAACCTACAAAAGCATGTTTTTATGTTGTTACGAAAGGAAAAAAATGATGATAGATACTCTATCTAATTACACACGAATACGTTTGATAAATTGTTAGAAATACAATAAATCAATTATTGATAGACTGCAGTCTCAAGTTTCTCGATTCGTTGATTGTGGTCTTCTATCATATCTCGATATCCAATAACAACTTCAATATCTTCCCGAAGTTTAATAATTTCACTTAGGATAGTATCTTTAAAATTGATGAGATCATCCCTAGTTGCATAGTTTTTCAAATCATCTTTGGTAGCAAATCTCTTCAAATCATCTTTGGTAGCAAAACTTTTTGCTAACGCTTTTTCAATTTTTTTAACATCCGCATCAGTGATCATAGGTTTTAATCCTTCGATTTCACTCAGGATTAACCCTGAGCGTAGTCGAATGGGTTAATTTAAACAAATAATTAATAATAATTCAATCTTAAAATACTATAAAGTCTTGTCAACCGCTTACCTGTTCTGAGCGAAGTCGAAGGATAACCTACAAAAACAAACATTTAGATTGTCACAAGAAGAAATTATTGACGATAGATATTCAGATATTACAGCGACTATTTTGTCAAAAGCTCAATTGCTTTTTCTAGTTGTTTGTCAGTTTCTTTAGAAATTGTATTGCCGTCCTTGATTTCATTTGTAACCTTAATTTTTGGCTCAATTCCCTTACTGTTAATCCAATCACCATTTGGTAATACCCATTTGGCAACGGTGACATGCAATCCTGCTCCCTCTTTAAGATCGAGAGCTTCTTGAACCGATCCTTTTCCAAAACTTTTTTCTCCGACTAACTGTGCTCTGTTATGATCTCGAAGGGCGCCAGCCAAAATTTCTGAAGCGGAAGCGGAGCCTTTATTAATTAATACGACCAAAGGAATTTCCCTTAATACTCCAATTCTTGAAACTCGATATTCTTTATCACCATACAAAGTTGCTTCTTGTTTGACAACGAGTTTTCCCAAGGGTAAAAATTCTGAAGCAAGATAAACTGAGCCGTCTAAGTATCCACCTGGATTATCCCTTAAATCAAGTACCAAACCAGCAACTTGTTTATTTGACCATTTTTCTTCAATTTCTCTAACTGCTTTATTCCACTCATCATTAGTATTATCACCAAATTGATTCACTTTAAGAATGACGATTTTATTTTCGTAACTTAGTTCAACAGAGGAAATAATAATCTGTTGTCGAACAATAGTTACTTCAATTTCTTTATTATTTCTTTCCAGAGTTAATTTAACTTTTGTATTTTTTGGTCCTCGAATTTTAGAAACGGCCTGGGACAAAGTCCATTTAATCGTCGCAACGCCATCAACTTTATTAATATAATCCCCTGGCTTGACTCCAGCATTTTCGGCCGGTGATTTTTTCAGCGGGGCAATAATTATAATTCGATTATCTTTTAACCCTAGTTGGGCGCCAATACCTTCAAACTTACCACCGAGATCATCCTTAGTTTGTTTATTTTCGTCAGGGGTTAGAAAAAAAGTATAAGGATCCTCAATGGATGCAACCATACCTTTGATAGCCCCTAAATACATTTTTTTTGGATCAACTTTTTTTTGATCTACATATCGTTCCTGTAGTTTATTCCAAGTTTCCCAAAAAAGGTCAAAGTTTATGTTAGGGTTTAGGGCGTTGGGCTTAGGGTTTAGGGAAGTAAAACGACTTTTGTACTCTCCTATCTTGTAACCACTACCGAATATTAGGATGATAAAAGACAAAACCAAAAGTGCGTTAGTTAGCTTATTATTTTTCATTGGTAAAAATAAATACTACCTGAATTACTGAGTATAGTGCAATAGGTAAATTTTATTTTAATGACTTTTTTGTAGTCGTTTATATTTTTTAATTGTGCGTATGGAGTTCCCGGCTCTTCGGTTAATTTAGATAAACTCAAAAAACCCTGACAGCCAAGCGCTTCTGCTTTGGCTTTATAATAAGAAGTTATATTTTCACAAATGACAATACTATTAAAAATATTTTCTGAGTTAAAATTTAAATTTTCCTCTGCATAAAATGCTTTGCCACCAAAACTTTGATTAACATTTTTTCCTGGAAACTGTTCACCTTTATTTACTTCTAAAAATAGTTCATTTTTTTTAATTTTATTTACCTTACCTTTAAAATATGAATTGACTGTGTTTTCGGTTTCTTCTTGGCTGACTATGGTTAAAGTACCGTCAGAATGGTTGATTTCTTTAATTAAGCCTGAATACTTAGAAACGATTTTTTTTGTTGTAAATATTCCCTTATTTATAGCTATCGTTTCATCTTTTTTAATTGACTCACCGACGAACTTTTTTAAATAATGAAAAATTTTTTCTGGAGGAACACTTAAATTTTTAGCAATAGAAATATTTATCTCTTGCTCAACTTTTTTTTGTAAAAATGGTGTGTCAAAATCTACATCTTGACCTTCTTTTAATAAACAATGATCAGAAATAGACAATGGAATTGTTATAAGCATAACAGTTCATTATATGAACAAAATTTGCTCAACGCAAACCCTGATACGAGACAAAAGGAAGTAGGGCTAAATAACGGGCATATTTTAATTCCTTAGTTAAAATTCTTTGATGTTTAGCGCAAACATTGGTTTTATCTCGATTCAAAATTTTCTTTCGTGGTGTTATAAATTTTTGTAAATTATCTACTTCTTTATAACTTGGATTAGATTTAAACTGACAGAAAAAACATTTATTCATAAAAATAGTTTATAAAATTTAAAACGGAATATCATCTGGATTAACAGTTTCTTCTTTAGATGATTCTGGTTTAACTTCTTCTGTTGCAGATACTGCCTCAACTTTTTGTTCTGTTGCAACGGTTTCTGTCATCTTTCTTCCTTCGCCGAAAACTATAAAATCATCAAGGACAATTTCTGCAATTGTTCTCAATACACCATCTTTTCCGGTAAAAGTTCGGTATGTCATTCGACCTTCTGCAAATACTTTTCGACCTTTATTTAAAAGTTTTCCGCAAAGCTCAGCTAGTTTTTGCCAGGCGACCACTCGATGATATTGAACTTCCTCTTTTGTCTGTCCATCGCTTGATGTCCAACTTCGATTGGTGGCAATGCTAAAAGTACAAACCGCCGTACCTGTTGGTGTATATTTTAATTCAGGATCGCGAGTTAGATTCCCAATTAAAACAATTCGGTTTAGCGATCGGCTAGACATATTCTTTATTCTCTGATTAATAACAAATACCTTAAAATTTTTTCGTTTAAATTAAGTTTATTTTTTAACTCCAAAACACTTTTTTTGTCTATTTCAAACTGAAAGTTATAAAAAAGCGCCGTATGATTTTTCTTTATCGAGTAAGCTAAAGTCTTTTCACCCCATTTCTCTTCTTTGGTAACTTTGCCTTTATACGATTCGATTAAATCTTTAATTGTTTTTAGCTCAGTTTCTTCCTTAATTAGGAAAGTTAGTTCATATTTCATAGCTTCGATAAACTCACTATGATCCTGAATAAAATTGAAGGATCATAAGTTTATCTGTATTATAATACTAATTATGCTAGAGAAAATCAACGGTAAAAAAAAATTATTGCTTCATTGTTTTATTGCTTCATTGTTTTTGGTTCTGGTTTACAGTCGGTTTGTTGGTTTAGACTGGGGTTTACCTTATCCCATGCATCCGGATGAACGCAATATGGCGACCGCAATTCAATCCTTGAATTGTGGAATTTCAAATTTTAAGGAATGTTTTAACCCACATTTTTTTGCTTACGGACAGTTTCCGCTTTATCTGGGTTATCTAATAGTTTATTTTTTAAAATTTTTTGACGGTGATTTAGGATTTCCAATAAGCTTTCAAGAAGCAGTTATCAGCTTGAGAATAATTTTGGCAATAGCTTCGATAATTAATGCTTTTATTTTATTAAAGATAATTAAATCTATAATTTTCAATAAATTTTCATCCGCCAGCCGGCGGATCATTTTTCAATTATTTAGTTTGATAATTATTATTTTTTCACCTTTTTTTATTCAATTTTCACACTTCGGTACAACAGAATCTTTGCTAATGCTTTTTTATAGCTTAATTGTTTATTTGTCGATGCAAATGGTAGAACGCCGTACAACTGACGCAGTTGTATGGCTAGGTTTAGTTTCAGGGTTGGCAGTAGCTACGAAAGTTTCATCGGCTATTTTTTTAGTAGTTCCAGTAACTGTATTAATATCAAAAATCAAAGATCAAAAATCCAAATGGATCCCCGTCTTCCCTTCGACGGAGCTCAGGGTAAACACGGGGATGACACTTTTGACTTTTGTCTTTTTATTTTTAACTTTGATTTTTACACTATTTTTTTCTCCTCACAACCTGATAAACTTTCACGATTTCTTCAGCTCGATTAAATATGAATCAGATGTGGCGTTGGGAAAATCTCTAGTTTTTTACACGAGACAATTTTTTAATACACAACCTATTCTGTTTCAATTTGAAAAAATATTTCCTTACACTCTTGGTTGGCCAATATTTATTTTAGGGTGTTTGGGTTTTTTGGGTTTAAGCTGGAAAGATAAAAAAATTAATTTACTGCGCTTTGCTTTTTTAATATATTTTATTCCCAGTGCAATTATTTATGCTAAGTGGAGTCGGTTTATGGCACCAGTATTGCCAATTATTTTGATTTTTGCCATTCTCTTTTTGGTGAGAGTAAAGATCATAAATTTTATAAAAATTATAATTATTATAACCGCAATTTTGCCAGGGATAGCTTATCTTCAAGTTTATCAAAATCCTGATGTACGCTTTCAGGCTTCAGATTGGATTTACAAAAATATTCCTAATAATTCTTATATTCTTTCAGAAACTGCAAATGTTGTTGATGTTCCCTTTAGCAATGGAACAATGGAACAATCGAACAATTACAATGTTATTTCTTTCAATTTTTACGATCTTGACGAAAGTCCGGAGTTGCAGTTGGAGTTAAAGAATCATTTAAAAAAGTCAAATTACATATTTGTTCCATCAAGAAGAATTTTCGCAAATCATCCAAAACAAAAATATCCAATTTTAAATAAATATTACGAGGATTTGTTTAGTGGGAAATTAGGATTTGAAAAAATTATAGAGTTTTCTTCGGGATTAAATGATGAGCAAGCAGAAGAAACCTGGACAGTGTTTGATCACCCGGTTATAAGGATATATAAAAAGGTTAAATCTTGAACAGATTGTCATCCCCATGAAGATGGGGATCCAGAACGTCTGGATTCCCGCCTCCCCTTCGGTGGAACTCAGGGCAAGCGCGGGAATGACTTGTCAATTAGTTTTTCTTAATCTTGTAGCTATCTCCTTTATCTTCAATTTTAAATCCGGCTTTTTCTATTTTAATTCTTAATCGATCGGAAGCATCAAAATTCCTTTTTCTTCTAGCTTCTAGTCTTCTCTCAGCTAATATGATTATGTTTTTGTCTATTTTTTCTTCAGTGATACTGTTTAAGTTCAAACCTAATACTTTATCAAATTCTGTCAACAAATAATATTTTTCATCATTTGCTATATCAGATTTAATCATATCCCACATGACGGCCACAGCTTGAGGAGTTTGTAGATCGTTTTCTAAAGCTTTTGAAAACTGTTCTCGATAAGAAGTTGCCTTTGATGAGAGGTTAACGGGTTCACGGGTTAATGGGTTAGAACTTTTTAATTCTAAAACAATTTCCTTTAATCTATTGAAAGCTTCTTGACTCGCTTTAGCTGATTGCCAAGTAAAGTTTAAGAGTTGACGGTAATGTGATTGTAAAAACAAAAGACGTAGCGAAATCGGATCGATCTTATTTTTTTCTATATCATCAAGTGTATAAAAGTTACCTAAAGACTTGCTCATTTTCTGTCCATCAACAGTGAGAAAATTATTATGAAACCAATACTTAACAAACGGTTTGCCGGTTGCTGCTTCAGATTGGGCAATTTCATTTTCATGATGGACCGGTACGTGGTCAATCCCACCAGAGTGAATATCAATTGTTTCTCCTAAATATTTCATGCTCATAGCAGAGCATTCTATATGCCATCCCGGAAACCCTTCCCCCCATGGAGAAGGCCAATGCATCGTATGATCAGCAAATCTCCCAACAGTTTTAAACCATAAAGCAAAATCGGCCGGATGTTTTTTTTCTTTATCAACATTAACTTCTTCACGGACCGCTTGAAGTTTTTCTTCTAATTTTTGTCCAGATAATTTTCCATAGTTTTTGAATTTTATGACATTAAAATAAAGCGCCTCCTTAGTTTCATAAGCAAATCCGTTTTGTATCAATCTATTGATTAATTGAATCATTTCTTCAATATGATCGGTGGCTTTACAGGTAACGTCAGGTCTTAAAATATTTAATGCATCAGTAGTTTTGAAGAAAAAATCAGTATAAAATTTAGCAATATCCCAAACGGTCTTTCCATATTTTTTTGCCCCCTTCTCAATCTTATCTTCACCGCTATCATCATCTCCCGAAAGATGGCCGACGTCGGTCACATTCATCACATGATTAACCTTGTAACCAAGATATGTCAAAGATCTTTTTAAGACATCATTATTGGTATACGTTCTCATATGTCCAATATGGGTAAAGTCGTAAACGGTTGGACCACAGGTATAGAAAGAAACATTTGGTGGATTTAGGGGAATAAATTCTTCGATTTTGCGGGTTAAGGTATTGTAGAGTTTCATAGGAGAAGTATAACAAAAGTATTCTTTTATTTTTTTGTTAAATATTAAACTGATTTACATTATTTCAAATCATTTCTTTTTGGAGAATTCATGATTAAGTAGTAGAGATGTCATAACTCCGAAAAGTCCAGCAGGTATATCTGCTTTTTCAGGAACACTTAAGCTACTTAATGGAAGCATTCGTGCGGTCTCTGCATCAATAATCCAGGCTGTCATGATAGCACCTGCAAGGAAAGGAGCAGACTTTCTAACAAATTGTAAGAATTTGTTTTTTTGTGTAAAGTCCATCACATCAATCAGAAAGTTTGTAGCAATCAAAGCAGGAAATACAAAAAATCCATTTGTAGCGTTGCCAACATGGTTTATTATATTCAATATAGTGTCTGGAAGCTTAGTTACTCCTTTTAATAGATAATCATGAACCACGATAGGTTGAATCGTAATA
>CAYHOJ010000036.1:0-7817 GCA_964358305.1 uncultured Gammaproteobacteria bacterium
GGATATACAAAAGCCCGCAGTTATAAAAGCGCAAACTACGTCATCATTAATACCTGCATGATTAGACAGTCTGCTGAAAATAGAGTTTATGGGTTAGTAGATAATTTAGGAAAAATTAAACAAGCCAAATTAAAAAAAGGCGAGGTTTTTAAAATAATCATCACTGGATGTATGATCGGAATAGTTTATCGTGATAAAACAGGAAAATACTTAAAAACCCTTAAAAGCAGGATGTTGAACGCGGATGAGTTTATGCCGATTGAGGAGGTTGGATTTAACCTTCCTCCGGTCAGGACTGATAAAATCAGTGCTTGGGTTCCCATTTCCAATGGCTGTAATAATTTTTGCACGTTCTGCATTGTTCCTTTTACCCGAGGTCGTGAAATTAGTCGACCATATGAAGACGTAATCTCTGAATGTCTTGAACTTAAAAAAAAGGGGTACAAAAATATTATGCTTTTAGGGCAAAACGTTAATTCTTATGGGGCAGATCTATTGGTTGGTGAAAAAAATATTCAAGTAATGAGAGATATGGACAAAACTTATTTTGAAGTTGAGAAAGCGAAGGTACCAAATTTTTTGCGGTTTAATTCTTCCGTCAAAAAATTTTCGGTACCAAGCTTTCTTAAAAATGCCAAGCCGGTATTTGTTAAACATTTAGGACGCCACCGAATTCCTACCCTTTTCCCCCACCTGTTGAGTGAGGTTGCCAAGATGGGTTTTGAAAAGGTTGAATTCATGTCCAGTAATCCTTGGGATTTTTCCGATGAACTGATTTCGGTCATGGCCAAAAATAAAAATATCAGCCGATCACTCCATCTGCCCGTTCAATCGGGAGATAATAATGTACTTAAGCGAATGAACCGCTGGTATAGTACGGACGAGTACCTCGTCCTAATATCAAAACTCAAAAATCAAATATCAAAGATAAAGTTCACAACAGATATTATTGTGGGATTTTGTGGGGAAACGGACGCCGAATTTGAAAATACCGTCAAGCTTTGTAAAAAGGTTGGGTTTAATTGGGTATATGCCTCAATGTACTCTCCCCGTTTCAATACTGCTGCTACTAAGGTATTTAAAGATGACGTTGCTCATCCAATAAAAAAGAAACGCTGGTTAGTTTTGGAAAATTTGATTAATCAACCTCAGTTAAAAAGATCCAAATCTACGAATTAATCCGAATCTACAAATATGATAAATCAAACTTTATTTAATGGGTTAAGTAAAGAATTATGAACTTCAAACAATAAACCACATACTTTATAAGATAGTTCTGGAAATAATAATTTATCCTTTTTTATCATTACTAATATAATAGTATTTTTATTCGTTGATTAGTATATATTCGTAGATTAGGATCATATTCTTATGCTAGAATTAGCATATGAAACTACTTGTGACTGGTGGTGCCGGATTTATCGGAAGCAATTTTATCCTTTATTGGTTGAAAAAATACCCTCAAGATAATATTGTTAATCTTGACAAGCTTACCTACGCCGGCAACCTGGAAAACCTGAAATCAATTGAAAAAAATCCTAATTACGAATTTGTTCAAGGCGATATTTGTAACTCGCAACTCGTTAACTCGTTAACTGAAAAAATTGATGTAATAGTTCACTTTGCCGCCGAATCTCACGTCGACCGTTCGATTCAAAATCCTGCTCCCTTTATCAAAACAAATATCGAAGGTACTTATGTTTTGCTCGAGGCCGCTTTAAGAAATAAAGTAAAAAAATTTCATCACGTTTCGACAGATGAGGTTTTTGGAACTCTGGAACTAAATTCAAAAGAAAAATTTAATGATAATACTCCATATAATCCTCATAGTCCCTATTCTGCATCAAAAGCTTCATCTGATCATTTAGTTCGCGCTTATCACACAACCTATAACTTACCCATCACAATTTCCAACTGTTCTAACAACTTCGGTCCTTATCAATTTCCGGAAAAATTAATTCCATTAGCTATCACAAATTTAATTGAAGGAAAAAAAGTCCCCGTATATGGTGATGGGCTCTATGTCCGTGATTGGCTTTACGTCGAAGATCATTGTAAAGCTATTGACCTAATTTTACAAAAAGGAAAAGTTGGCGAAACATATTTAGTTGGTGGGTTAACAGAAGATATTGCAAACATTGATATCGTTAAAAAAATTCTAAAAATTATGGGGGGAAATGAAACCCAAATTGAATTTGTCAAAGACCGACCTGGGCATGACAGGCGTTATGCTATCGATTGGTCAAGAATAAATAAAGAATTAGGCTGGAAACCCGGACATAATTTTGATGAATACCTAAAGATAACAGTCGATTGGTATATTAATAACAGAAAGTGGTGGGAGAAGATAAAAAAATCTTAAATCTTAAATTTTAAAGGTTAAATAATTTTTAAACTGTTAAATATTAAACTAAAAACGTTTTTTTGTTTAACTGTTTAATCTTTAATATTTCTTTAAGATTTGATATTTAATCTTTAATATTTTATGTTAAAAATTGCCTTAACAGGTGCAGATGGCTTGGTCGGCTCAAGAATCGTTGAGCTACTTAAAAATGATTTTGAATTCATTCCTATCCCTCAAACCAAGATGGACATAACAAATGTTGAACAAATTCAAAATGTTCTGAAGGAGGTTGAGTTTGATATTTTTTTCCATCTAGCCGCTTTCACTAATGTCCCAGGTGCAGAAACAAATAAAGAACTTTGCTTTAAAATCAATGTCGAGGGAACGAGAAACGTTTTTGATTTTGTAAGTGGTAAAAATAAAAAATTTATTTATGTTTCTACCGACTTTGTTTTTGATGGTACTAGTCCTCCTTATAATGAAGATTCCCTTCCAAATCCGATAGGAGTTTACGCTTCTTCAAAGTATGAGGGTGAAAAAATTGTTAATCCGCTCCGCCAGCTGGCGGATGGCGGACAGGCGATGATTGTTAGAATCGCATACCCGTATCGGACCAGTTTTGAACTCAAAAAAGACTTTTTTAGAACTTTTAAATTTTATCTGGAAAATAGTAAACCATTATTGATGATTGCCGACTCTCTCATGACGCCAACTTTTATTGATGACATTGCCAATGGACTTAAATATTTATTTAACAATTATAAACCTGAGATATATCACCTAGTGGGAAGCCAATCTATATCCCCATATGAAGCGGCTTTGAAAGTGGCAGAAACTTTTAATCTTGATAAATCTTTAATTGAAAAAACTACCTATGAAGAATATATTAAAGGCAAAGCTAAATTACCCCAGTTTGCAACTATAAAAAGCAATAAGAATAATTTTTGGAAAATGAAAACTTTTGTGGAAGGACTGGAAGAAATAAAAAAACAATTGTAAAATAAAACCTTATGACAATCACAATCATCGGCCATGGTTACGTTGGCTTAGTAACTGCCTGTGTTTTTGCCGACTTTGGTAATCACGTTTGGGTAATTGGACATACAAAAGAAAAAATTGCCCGTTTAAAAAGCGGGGACCCTATCATCTATGAGCCGGGCTTAAAAGAATTATTACAAAAAAATATTCAGGCAAAACGAATTTCATTTACTTTAGATTACGAAAAGGCTATTCCCGAATCAGAAATAATCTTTATCACCGTTGGCACTCCTCCAAAAGAAACCGGTGAGGCCGATCTAACAGCCGTAATTGAAGTAGCTCGTAATATTGGGAAAAATCTCAAAAGTAAATTTACGGTTGTCTCCTGTAAAAGTACTGTCCCTGTTGGTACAAACAAAAAAATAGAAGTTATTATTAATCGACATAAATCAAAGCAAGTTAATTTTTCCGTCGCATCCTGCCCTGAATTTTTGCGGGAAGGTACGGGGATTTCTGATACGATAAATTCTGACCGGGTCGTTATTGGATCTGATAATAAAAAAGCGATTGAAAAACTTATCGAACTTCATAAGCCAATCAATGGAAAAAGAGTTGTCACTAATCTTGCATCGGCTGAGATGATTAAATATGCATCCAATGTTTTTTTGGCTAATAAAATATCGTTTGCTAATCTTATTTCTTTTTATTGTGAAAAAACGGGCGCCAATGTTAATGAAGTACTAACCGGAGTCGGATTAGATGAAAGAATCGGAAAGCGATTTTTAAATCCCGGTCTTGGATATGGCGGATCTTGCTTACCAAAAGACGTAAAAGCGTTTTTAGATATTGGGAAAAAATTTTCAGTTGATATTCAACTGCTTACGGCGATTGAAAATATAAATACAAAAGCTCAAGAGAATTTTTTGGAAAAAATTCTTAAATACTCTCCGGGGAAAAAAGTTGCTATCTGGGGTCTAAGTTTCAAACCTAATACCGATGACGTAAGGTTTGCCCCCTCGGTGTTTCTTATTGAAAAATTATTGGAAAATGGTTTCCAGATTAATTCATATGATCAAGAAGCGACTGATAATATTAAAAAAATATTTGCCAATAAAATTTCCTATAGCAAGGACCCCTATCAAACAGTAAATAAAGTGGACGCCTTGATAATAATCACTGAGTGGAATGAATTTAAACAGATCGATTTAAACAAGGTAAAAAAACTAATGAAAAATCCGACTATTTTTGACGGAAGAAATATTTATGACCCATCAGATCTTAGGAAAATGGGATTTAAATACTATTCAGTAGGGAGAACATAATGATAGTTGTCATTTCCGCGTAGGCGGGAATCCAAGCTAAAATCACTTTTTAAAATGTATTAATAGACTGGATCCCCGTCTTCACGGGGATGACATGTTGATCAGATTTTAAAATTTATATGTTTATATGAAAGTTTTAATCACCGGAGGCGCAGGCTTTATCGGCTCTCATTTGACTAAATTTCATCTTGCAAGAAATGATGAAGTTGCTGTTATTGATAATTTTATTACTGGAAATAAAAAAAATTTGTCCTTCGACGGAGTTTATCCCGAGTCAAACCGAGGGACTCAGGATTTAAATAAAAATAATCTAAAAATAATTGAAGCTGATATTATTAACTTTAACTTTTCAACTCTCCCTCCTTTTGATATTATTTATGACCTTGCCTCCCCCGCCTCCCCAAAAGATTTTGAAAATTTAGCAATTGAAATTCTTAAAACTAATAGTTTAGGTTTGATGAATGTTTTAGATTTCTTTGTAAAAAGTAATAGCAAGACATTAGTCTTTTCCTCCACTTCTGAAGTTTATGGTGACCCCTTGGAACATCCGCAAAAGGAAAGCTACTTTGGTCATGTTAATCCAGTTGGCCTTCGCTCTTGTTACGATGAAGGTAAAAGATTTGCTGAAGCCCTGATGATGGTCTACTTTAGAAAATATAAAAAGGATATCAGAATTGCCCGTATTTTTAATACTTATGGACCTTACATGAAAAAAGATGATGGCCGGGTTGTTTCTAACTTTGTTAATCAGGCTATTAAAAATCAGCCCCTCACCATATATGGTGAGGGGTCCCAAACCCGTTCTTTATGCTATGTCTCAGATATGGTCGAGGGCCTTTATCTTCTGGCGACTACCGAGGATCGTACCGGTGAAATTATCAATATAGGCGACCCTAATGAAAAGACCATTTTGGAAATTGCTGATATAATAAAAAAATTGAGCCGATCCAAATCAGAGATTGTTTTCAAGACCATTGGGGCCGATGATCCGAAAAAACGCTGCCCTGATATTACAAAGGCAAAAAGGTTGTTAAATTGGGAACCAAAAGTGGGTTTGGAGGAAGGGTTAATTAAAACAATTGAATATTTTATGACATTAACATGATCCAAATCTACGAATGAATTCTAATCTACAAATATTAGATATTCGTTGATTCGGATAAATTAGTAGATTAGTATCATATTTATTATGAAAAAAGCTTTAGTAGTATTACCTACTTACAACGAAGCCGGAACAATCAAAAAACTTATTGAAGATATTTTATTACAAAATCAAAAAGTTACTAATTGGGAAATTGAAGTCTTAATTAATGATAGTTCGTCAACCGATGATACTGCTAAATTAGTTAAAGAACTGCAAAAAAAATATTCCAAAAAAATCTATCTTTTGGAAACAAAAAAAGAAGGACTAGGTAAGGCCTACCATCAAGCATTTATTTATGCAATTGAACATATCCAGCCATTTGTTATTATCCAAATGGATGCTGATTTTTCTCACAATCCAAATGACATACCTTTGTTCCTAAACGAAATTGCCAAAGGTGCTGATATGGTCGTTGGAGCACGTTATATTAAGGGAGGTTCTATCCCAAAAAACTGGGGAATTCACAGAAAAATATTGTCTGTTTTTGCTAATTTGACTATTCGTCTTGGATTTATGAAACTAAATGTTCATGAATGGACAAATGGTTACCGGGCAATAAAAATTTGGCTTATTAAAGATTCTCTGAATCATATAAAAAACTATTCCGGATATGTTTTTCAAATTGCCATGTTGGATTATGCCATTAAAAAGGGAGCAAAGTTGGCGGAAATTCCTAATAATTTTATTGACAGAAAGTACGGTAAATCTAAAATATTTGTTTCTCAATATATATTACAGATATTTGCGTATATTTTTTCTTATTCATCATTTATAAAATTTGTCATTGTTGGTTTAATCGGTTTTGCTGTTGATTTTTCCTTTGCCTATTTATTTATTAATAAATTGCACATAGCTAAAGCTTTGGCCAATATGTACAGCGCCGAACTGGCTATCTTTTTCAACTTCATGCTTAACAATTTCTGGAGCTTTAAAGATAAAAAAATTATTGGCGGGTTTTTTGCTTATTTGATCAAGTTTATCACCTTTAATTTTGTCTCATCAGGTTCAATTATTATTCAAGGGGTTGGACTTAGTTTGGCTCTAAAATTTATTGGAGATAAAAATTTTCACCTGTTTAACGCCAACATTAGTTCGTGGATTATTTATAAAATACTAATCATCGCTTTTATCATCATCCCCTATTCTTATATTCTTTACAATAAGTTTATTTGGAAAAAAAGCTAAAGCGAAGATACCTATTTTTGAAACTATCGCCAGGGGCCCCTATAGGGGTGTGGCGGTTGAAAAAATACGGTATCAAGCTTTATTCTTTCGTAGAATACTCGCTTGATATCCATCCTTCTATAAACTCTCCCTCTACCAATCCATCTTTATTATCATTATATTTAATTTTAAACCAACCGGTTTTCTCATCTAAAAATTCATATTTCTCTCCTGGTTTAACTTTAGCCGATTCGCTGGCATCAATTGCACCTTCTACTCTGACTCTTAGCCAGCCTTGAGGATTTTCTCGTATTGTGACATAGGTTTTATTGTCAGCACTGGCACTGCTGCTAGCCGTTTTTGTTTTATCATCTGGCTCTTTAGCAAATGATGAGCTTTGGTCAATCGCTAATTTAAAGGAGGCATTAACCCGAAAACCTGGATCAACATTAATCTTTTGTGTTCTACGGAAAAATCCCGGCATAAAAACTGATAATTCATGATCTCCCCTTGTGACGTTTTCCATTAAGGTCGGAGCTACACCTTTTTCATCGCTGTCTAAAGTAACGATTGCTCCTTGAGGCTCTGTTTCTACATAAATTTCTCCGAACTGAGCATTTGACGGTTTTTTAGTCATCTTAACGGTTGTAAATATCTCACCGGCTGAGGCAATGTCTGACGAACCTAGTTCACGATTAACATAAGTAAGCGAATTTTTATAAATATTTATTTTACCGTTCCAAGATGCCGTATCAGTAGCGCTTGTTTCCGGAATTAACTTTAGCAAATATTCTCCTACCTTATATTTATCTTCAAATGGTGTTTTTCCTATGAAGGTGCTATTTAAAAAAATACTTGCTGTTGG
>CAYHOJ010000037.1:0-7804 GCA_964358305.1 uncultured Gammaproteobacteria bacterium
TGGAGGGTTTAATTCAAATCAACTTTTGAAATATATTGACTGGGATTTGATAAATAATAATCCAAAAATATTCGTAGGTTTTTCAGACATAACTTCTTTAAATAATGCAATTTTTACTAAAACAGTATTAGTGACTTATTCAGGGCCTCATTATTCAATGTTTGGACAAAAATTATATTTTGACTATAAATTAGACTATTTCCAAAAATGTTTGATGACGGATAGTCCTTTTGAAGTTAAGCCAAGCAGTTCATGGAGCGACGATGAATGGTATTTAGATCAAAATAAAAGAGAACTTATCAGTAATCAAGGATGTTTGGTTATCAACGAGGGTGAATCTGAGGGAACAATATTAGGGGCTAATCTTTGCACCTTTAATTTACTTCAGGGAACAGAATATTTTCCTGATTTAAGAGACTCGATTTTATTTTTAGAAGACGATTATGAAACAGCGCCTCATACTTTTGATCGCGATCTTCAATCTTTAATTCATTTGCCAGATTTTAATAAAGTTAGAGGCCTAGTAATTGGACGTTTTCAAAAGAAAAGTAATATAACAGATGATTTAATAATAAAAATTATCAAGACAAAAAAAGAATTAGACAATATTCCGGTAATTGCCAATGTTGATTTTGGTCACACTGATCCGAAAATTACTTTTCCAATAGGAGGAGAAGTAAAGATAGCTATTAAAAAATATAAATCAACCATAAAAATCTCCAAACATTAAATTAATTTAGGTTTATTATCTTCCCGACGGTCGTCTAGAAGATCTATCTATCGTTAAAATAATGCTTTCCTAACGCTTCGTTAGACTACTTTTGTAGGTTATAAGCAGTTGACTTCAATATAAATACAATTTATAAGTTAATTTTACTAGTTTTCTTATCTAATTATTATCTATAAGACGTACGTCCATAAGATAATAATTAGATTATATAGATTATGAAAGAAAAAGAAATAAAATTAAAAAGGGGACAACTGTATTGGTATATTTTGGAGGTTATAGGCTTGACTCTAATTTCTGGAGGTAATCCACTTCGTCCGATTATTCCCTTAGCCATAAAAGAGATTATTAAAACACTGAAAGAGTTAAAGAATTTAAAAGTTGATGAAAATAAAATTAGAAAAAGTTTAGAAAGCTTAGAGAAAAAAGAAATAATTGATCTGGAAGAAAAAGGAAGTAAAGTCTTTGTCAGATTAAAAGATAGAAATAATTTGACAGTAATAAAATATTCAACTAAAGCCCTTTTAGATTTTAAAAAGAAAGAAAAGAATTGGGATGGTAAATGGTTTTTAGTTTTCTTTGATGTTCCAGAAATCCAGAGGAATAAAAGAAATTATTTAAGAAAATTTCTTGTTGACATTGGTTTTCATCAATACCAAAAAAGTATTTATATCTTTCCATATGAATGTGAAAAAGAAATAATATTGATCAAAAAAATTGTTGAAGGGGCCAAATATATGAAATATATTATTGCCGATAAAATTGAAGACGAAAGAACAATCAAAACTTTCTTTAAACTATGATAGAAACATTATCTTGAATGCGGTCGTCCACAAGATAATTAATAACAACATATCTTATAGACGACCGTCTTGGAGATAAATAATAAGGTTTAGTGTAAGCGTAGAAAGGATACTTATAATTTTGAGTTATGACTTTTTATTTTATAAAAAAATAAGGGCGAAGATTCCTGAAGATAGACCCAGTAAAATTCCTCCTATCACATCAGTTGGCCAATGTTCTCCAAGGCTAATTCTTGATACCAACATTGTTACGTTAAACATAATTAGAAAAACATTAAAAAATACTTTTGAATAATTATTTATTTTTGATTTCATAATCAGGTAAAAAAATATCACTGAGACGAATATAATTCTTAACGAATGACCTGATGGATAAGAAGATCCTGGTTGAACATATGAAGAAGGAAAGAGAAAATCCAAGTTGTATCTAAAAAATAAAAACGGTGGCCCGGGGTGGTTCATTAATGATTTTCCGATTAGTTCAATAATATGTGCTCCCGCTAAAGGAATAAAAATAAAGAAGGATAATATTTTTCTTCGAAACAAAACGATAAAAAATAATAAACCAGCTAATATTTCAAAACTTCCGACTAAGCTAAAAAAAGATAAGAAAGAATCGTATTGAAGCGGAATATGATTTTGTAGTCTAACCGTTGTATTAAAATCAAAATCATTTAAAAATTCCCTTTTGACAATAAAAGTAAACAAAACAAATAGAGTAAGAAATACAAAAGATGGAATAATTAACCAAAGTTTTTTTTTCATTTAAGCTTCATCTTTAAATATACCAAAGTAGAGATTATTAAAAAACCAGCAAAATAGAAAGCGGTATCTTTTCCGAGAGATTGGAAAATCTCACCACCAAGTATTGGCCCAATAATTCTACCCATTGAACCTGCAGATTGTAAAATCCCGAGGGTTTCCCCATACTCTTCCTTGGGAACATTTTCAGATGCTAAAGCTTGAATAGTTGGATTTGCCAAGCCATTTCCAAGTGGTAAAAAAAATAAAGCAACAAATAAAAAGTTTGGATGTTTTGCCAGTGGAATTAAGATTAAGCCGATTGCCATGAATAGAAGAGAAGCTTGTAGGATATTTTTTTCCTTAAAACGTTTGATTGCGTAAGGTAACAACTTCATCTGAAATATGACAGCTAAAATTCCAATATAAGCAAATAGCCATCCATTTTGGCTTGCATCAAAATTAAAGGTTTTTTGAGTCCATAGGGAAAAATTTCCCTGCATGATAGAAAATGCAGTATTTAACATCAAAAAAACTGTGATCAAAAGTCCAATCGGGTACAATTTCATGACGCGCTGAAATTCTTTAAGTGAAAATTTTGTTCGTGGAGAAGCAGCGGCTTTTTTTTCATCAACGGTTTCTTTTAAGAAAAAGACTGTTGCCAAAACGCTTAACAAAGAAACACCTGTAGCAAAATATGCCGGAGCAGCATAGGAAAATTTTGATAAAAAGCCTCCTATTGCCGGACCAAATATAAATCCAAGACCAAAAGCGGCGCCAATAATTCCCATTCCTTTAGCCCGATTTTTTTTGTCAGTCACATCAGCAATATAAGCTTGGGCAATCGAGATATTCCCGCCGGTTATTCCATCAATAATTCTTGATAAAAATAGGAGAGGTAAGTTTCCGGCTAGCCCAAGAATAAGATAACCTACTGCACTTCCTAATTGAGAAATTATCAATAGTTTTTTCCGGCCATAACGGTCAGAAAGTCTTCCTAAAATTGGGGCGGCAATTAGTTGGAAAAAAGAATAAGAGGCCGTAAGTATTCCAATTTGAAAAGGACCAGCGGAATATTTTTCAGCAATATAGGGAAGTAGGGGAAGAATAATCCCAAATCCCAAAAGGTCGATAAAAACAATTAAAAAAATTGTTAGCAAGGATTTATTTTTCATAAGAAACGTCAATTATAACAAGAATTTCTGTTAGAATATATGTTAGCCAAAGACAATTATTTTATAACGGAGCGTAGCTCAGATGGCTAGAGCGCAGCGTTTGGGACGCTGAGGCCGCGAGTTCAAGTCCCGCCGCTCCGACTTTGTCTCGCCGAAGCTTTTAGCGAAGGCGAAATTGGGTAACTGCATGAAAAAATTTCTTTTTATTTTATTTATTTTAGCCGTTATTACATATTTATTTGTTTTTAAAAAAAATAATTGCGCTAACAACCAAGCAAAAATCTATTTAATTAATAACAAAAACTATTGTTTATTAACTGCTAATAATCAACAAGAATGGGAGAGAGGACTGATGTATTATAAAAAACCGGTTGATTTTGATGGAATGATTTTTATTTTTCCAGATAAACAGGTAAGAAGTTTTTGGAATAAGAATACCTATGTGGACTTGGATATTTACTGGATGGATGGGGAAACAATCGTCGGGAAAAGTTATCTGCCATCGATATTAAAGTCGAAAGAAACGGTGGTTGTTGGGTCAAAAATAAAGGTTAATAAAGTAGTTGAAATTATAAAGTAAAACTTAAATGGTTATATGGTCATATTGTTATATGGTTTAAAAACAATATAACAGTATAGCAATATAACAATTGTTTTATCTCTTCAGTGCCTCAATCCCCGGGAGAGTTCCCTTCTCAATAAATTCAAGCATTGCTCCTCCTCCAGTTGAGATATGAGTAATTTTGTCCAAGTATTCTTTTTTAGAAATAGCCGCTAACGTATCTCCGCCGCCAACAATTGAGACTGCATCATGATTTTGAGCTATTGAATAATAAACAAAATCAGTCCCCTGTTTAAATTCAGGATTTTCAAAATATCCAACTGGCCCATTCCAAATAATGGTTTTTGCCTTAGCAATAATACCTCCAATCTGAGCTTTGGTTTCCGGACCAATATCAAATATCGATTTATCAGAGGGAATATTCTCAATCTTTACTATTTCGCTGTTTTGATCTTCCTTTGTATTAGCAACAACTGCATCAACAGGTAGAACAAGAAAAGCACGGCCTTTTTTTGATAAAGAAAGAAGTCTTCTTGCTTGTTGGACCGCTTCGTATTGACAAAAACTTATTCCAACATCATATCCTTGAGCATTGATAAAAGCATTAGCCAAACCGCCACCAATAATCAAATAGTCAACAATTTTTATCAATTTATTTATCAGTCCTATTTTTGTTGACACTTTGTTGCCTCCAATAATAGCCACGATTGGTTTTTTAGCTTTATTGGTAACTTTAGAAATCATTTCAAGCTCTTTTTTTAGAAGAAGTCCGCCATAAGAGGGGATAAATTTTGGCGGACCAATGACCGAAGTGTCTGACCGATGACACATGGCAAATGCGTCATTGACATAAATATCGGCCAGTGAAGAAAGCTGTTTGGCAAATATAGTTGAAAAATCCTTTTCTTTTGGATAAAAGCGAATATTTTCTAAAACTAATATTTTCTTATTAGTCTGTTTTTCAAAGATTTGTTTATCGTCACTTAAGAAATCATTAACCAAAGTAATCTTATAATCAGGCAGATATTTATTTAATCTTTTTACAACGGGCATTAGTGAAAGTTTCGAATCACGAATTTTTGGACGATCCAGTTTGGCCACGCAAATAAGTCGATTGTCATTTTTTAAAAGATGCCTTATTGTGGGAATATTTTTTTGAATCCGAACATCATCGGCAATAGTTTGATCGGGATTTAAAGAAACATCAAAATCAGCTCGAAGGAGAACGGTTTTATTTTTAATCTCAACTTCATCGATATAAATAATCTTTTTCATAAAAAAACAAAATATATTTGTCATCCCCTCGTAGGAGGGGATCTAGTCTATAATTACATTATAAAAAGAATATTTAGCTTGGATTCCCGCCTCCGCGGGAATGACACAGAAACAAACTTATTAAACAAAATTACTTATTTTCTCAACTAAATCTACAAGTCTAGCACTGTAACCCCACTCATTATCATACCAGCCGAAGATTTTTACTAGATTTCCATTGACTACTTTTGTATAGTTAGCGTCAAATATACAAGAAAATGAAGAACCGATAAAATCAGAGGAGACTAAGACTCTATCTTCGTAACCCAAGATTCCTTTCATCGAAGTTTCTGATGCTTCCTTAAATTTTTTGTTAACTTCTTCAACAGTGGTTGGTTTTTCAACAATGATTGAAATATCGGTGATTGATCCTGTTGCCACTGGAACACGAAGAGACATGCCATCAACTTTTCCTTTAAGTTCTGGGATGACACGAGCAACTGCCTTAGCAGCCCCTGTTGTTGAGGGAATAATATTGATAAAAGCAGCTCTTGAACCGCCTTCATTTTTTCCAGCATCGTCAAGTAATTTTTGACTAATAGTCATTGCATGAGTAGTTGTTAAAAAGCCACTCAGGACTTTAAAATTATCGTTGATAACTTTAAACATAGGAGCGGAACAGTTAGTTGTGCAGGAAGCGTTTGAAATAACCGTTGCATTTTTAAAATCAAATGTTTTGTCGTTTACTCCAAGGACTACAAACGGTGTTTCTTCGTCTTTTGCCGGAGTGGTCAGAACAACTTTTTTTACAGAGCCTTTCAGATGTTTTTCCAAATCTGGTTTTTTATTAAAAGCACCGGTAGCGTCAACAACAACATCAACATCATACTTATCCCAAGGAATATTTTCAGGTTTATCATTGAGTAAGGTTAATATTTTTTTGCCGTTAACCGAAATTCCGTTCTGTTCTTCTTTAACTTCCATACCAAAACGTCTATAAACAGAATCAAAGGCCAAAAGGTAGGCCATTATTGAAGTTGGCGTTTTTCTAGTATTAATTGCTACAATTTCAAAATTATTTCTGCTTAAAGCAATCCTTGTAAAAGCTCGACCGATTCGACCAAAACCATTTAAGCCAACCTTTATTTTTTTCATAGGTTAAGATTTATTACTTATAATAATGATGATGCGTAGTGACGTAGCGAATCGTACCGGATATTCCTCTAATAACGATTGAATGGGTAACGGCTTTATTTTTTCCAAAAACGACTCCATTAAGAAGGGGGCCGTCGATGACCCCAGTTGCTGTAAACGTTAGTTCTTTTCCTTTAGCCATATCTTCTGCATTAAAAATTTTATTGATATTTTTAACACCGGCTGCCTTTATTTTTGGAATATCAGCATCTTTTTTAGCTTTAAATTGGCATAAAATTTCTCCACCTAAGATTTTTACAGGGACAGCGGCAAGTACGGCTTCGGTCGATCCACCAACTCCCATTAGCATATCAATACCACTTTCTGGAAAACAAGTAGCGATAGCAGCAGCAACATCACCATCAGTAATTAGTCTGACTCGAGCTCCTGCGTCACGAATTTCTTTTATTAAATCAGCATGTCTTTCTCTATCCAAAACAACAACGGTAATATCTTCAACTTTTTTATTCATTGCTTTGGCAACTTTTTCGATATTTACTTTTACAGAGGCTTCTAAATTAATAGCTTTTTTACCGAGGGGGCCAACGCAAATCTTTTTCATATAGGTATCAGGAGCGTGGAGAAGGCTACCTTTTGGACCTGAAGCAACCACGGTCGTGGCATTATATCTACCGTAAGCAACACTATCAGTACATTCAAGAGGGTCAATTGCCAAATCCATAACCGGTCCTTTTTTGGTGCCGACTTTTTCACCGGTGTATAACATCGGGGCTTCATCTTTTTCGCCTTCCCCAATGACAACTGTTCCGGAAAAATCAACTTGGTTAAAACGTGATCTCATTGCATCGACGGCCGCCCCATCGGCTTTCTTTTTTTCACCTCGACCTATCCATTTGGCCGCTGCAATTGCGGCTGCCTCAGTAACCCGAACGAATTCGAGAGCTAAGTTTCTATCCATTTTTTAGTATTAAATAAATTAAGTTGAGTGAAGAGGTATTCAAATTGTGTTTTTAAGGCGGCAAGAGTCTCGTTTTTATACTTTGCTTCCTGAGTCCAAATTTTATTTTTAAAAGGTCCAAGAGCTTTTTTTCTTGTTTTATACAAATTCTGATCATCAGTTTGACCTTCTTTCATCTCATCTTTACAATTAATCTTTAACCATTCATAAATTTCTTGTTTCAATTTTGGATCCATATGATCATAAACAATATTTTGAAAGCCTGTGGCAAGATGAATTTCAAGAGCATTGTATGTTGGAAAATTATGGAACAAACTATTAGGTAAAGTGGATGCCCCATGCTGGACTGATCCGCCGATTTTATATTTACTTCTGGCCGATTCCGTAATCGATTTCAAAACATTAAAATCTAACTTGACTTCTGCAATT
>CAYHOJ010000038.1:0-7775 GCA_964358305.1 uncultured Gammaproteobacteria bacterium
TAGAGCGCCGCGTTTACATCGCGTAGGTCGGGGGTTCGAGCCCCTCAGCGTCCACTAATGTAGAGCGTCCCGCCACGGCGGGAATGTTGGGGGTTCAAATCCCTCCAAGTCCGCAAATTCAAAGTTTATCTTCGGGCTTTTTTGTTAAACAGAGTAACTAAGCCTACAAGAAGTATAACGGCAATAATAAAGTATGTAAGCGACGTTTACATTTGTCATGAAATTTTGAGCATTGTTCACAGTGATTTACTCCTTTCGGTTAATAATAGTGAAACTATTAATCCCAATATACCAAATAGTAAACTACCCTTCAACAGAAACTACGAGATATCAAATGTCATTCCCGCGAAGGCGGGAATCCAGACTAAAATCACCATTCAAAAATGTAATTGTAGACTGGATCCCCTCCTACGAGGGGATGACAAACAGTTTTATTTTTTATATCTCTTCAAAGCAGTTTCTATAATCTTCTTTAACAAATTTTCAAAATCAATTCCTATCGATCGCGCTATCAATGGGAAATATGACGCCGGATCATGTTCGGGCGGCGTACAGCCTGGAGGAGAGTTGACCTCGAGAACATATGGATTATTTTTAGTATCACAGCGAATATCTATTCGACACCAATCTTTTATTCCAAGCGCATCCCATAATTTTAAACAAATTTTATTGATTTTTTTTTCTAACTCAGCCGGAATTTTTGCCGGACATTTCAAATGTTTTCCACTGGTTGCTATTTCATAAAACCATTTTACCTCGAGCGAATCAAAAGGCATATATTTTTTTGGCAACATTGAGTGGTCGGATTCAAGGATCGGAAGTACCTCGGGTGGATTCCCAAGCATGGCGATCGAAAACTCTCTTCCTTCAAGATACGGCTCAACTAATGCCTGCTCACCAAATGTTTCTTCAATATTGGCAATTTGCTTGCGTAACCCCGTTTCATTGTAGACAACGCTCTTATTTGTGATTCCCGCCGATGAACCTTCGGACACTGGTTTTACCATGAGTGGATAGTTTAAGAATTTATTTAGTTTTTCATTTCGATTTTTAAATAATTGAAAAGGTAAGGTTGGTATCTTATTGGCAATTAGAATCTCTTTCGTCTTTGATTTATTCAAAACTATTGCCTGTGCCAATGGTGGAGAACCGGTATAGGGAATTTGCAACATTTCCAACATCGCCGGAATTTGTGCTTCCCGGTCGTTTCCATGCAAGCCTTCTGACATATTAAAAACAAGATCTATCTTATTTTTCAGTCGATACAATTTAAAATAAGCTTCTTCATTGGCCTCGATCGGGAAAACTTTATATCCAAGTTTTTTCAAATACTTTAATTGTAGTTCTGTTGTTTCCGGATCATCAAAATCGGCCTCCATTAAAGTTTTAGGTTTTTTTGGGTCGGGATAGACATGGCGAACGTTATATAAAAATGCAATATTCATATTAATGCTTTAGAATTTCGGTTGACCGAAGGGCTTTAATAATTCATAAAAATTCCCCTGAAGTTCATAAGCTCTTTTTTTATTTTTTCCCAAAACTGTATACAAAAGTTGATTCGATTGCAACGAGGCAGACGAAGATAAAATTAGTCCTTCTTTTTTCTTTTTATCATAAAGGATTGGTTTTAATGTATCAATTATTTTTCTGAAACTGACCGTTTCTTGATTGTTAAATTTATAGTTATTGCGATTTATTACATAAACGTCAGAAAAAAAATCTTCACCGTACAGATCGTAAACTAATTTATAAATATCTGTACCACCAGTATTCCGAGTGTTGGACTCATCGACATAAATATGTTTACTATTTGAAGCAATCATATCTATATCAAAGTGCCCACGATAACCTGCTTCCGCATATTTTTCGGCTATATAATAACCTGTATCAATAATCCTGGCGGCAGTTCTTTCATTAATTACGTCTTCATGAATATCTAATCCATAATACTTACCTTCTTTTGTCACCATCATCACGCAATAATAAAGCATATCAATTTTGCCGCTTTTATGAATCTTAAATTCTATATTTGGAAAAGCTCCGGGAGTAGCATAATTAACGTTAATTAATTCTTCGATTATTATAGGAAATCTTTCCCAATAGCCATCCTCGCTTAATAGTTCATAAATTCTTTTTTCACAAGATTTATAATCCTTCGGTAATTCGCCATCACGAAATATTAAAACTCCTTGACCGCCGCTACCCTTATTTGTCTTTAAAACGAAGCCTTTTTCTTTTATATAACGATTAGCGGCAATTTTGGCGGCGTCCAGTTTTCCCACGCAAATGACGCCATCGGGCATTATAAAATCTGGTTCCTCTGCCCGGCTTTGTTGAGCTAATTGTCTGATTCCGGATTTACTGCCAAAAAAATTTACCGTCCAAGCATTTTCCAGTTCAGGAGCTTCCGGAGTAACCACATTTATGCCAAGTTGAATCATTCTTTCTTTTAACTCTAGAAATTCCGGGGAAGAAGCATAACTGATTAAGATCACTTTATGATATTTTTTTGCTTTTGTAATAATCTCTCCAAATAACTGTTTATCAGTATAAAGATCCTTGCAAATTAAAGCCGTTTTCATTTGGGGAACATAGATATCAACTTTTTTGTTGTTGGTAATTGATTGAAAATAATTTTTGAATGAGTTTGAAATTTCAATTGGAGAAATATAAATAAATTCATTTTCACTGGCATTGGAAAAAAGATAACATTCTGATGATAGATTACAATCATTTATTAACGAGTATCTTTTTTCAATTGGTTGAATTGATGATAGAAATGACCACTCGTCTTCTACTACGTTATAAATATATATAATTAGTTCTTTTTTTCTTGAGGGAGGTTTTTTACTCGCTCGTCTTTTCATTTTTTTCATGGATTATGAATAACAAAATTATCAATTATTTTTCTGATTTGTCAATAGGATAATTTTGTTATACTAAATTAATGAGAAAAAGTTTTTGGCAGTACTATTGGGATAGTCTTCATAATTTTGGTGAAGCGGTCATTAATGTCTTTATTTTTCTCCCTTATTTTTTCTCTGTTTCTGCCTTATTGAAAACCTTGTTTTATCCTTGGAAAAACTTAATTATAAAAAAAACTTTTGTAGGTTTTTCTTTTTCCGATTGGGCCAATCGTTTTGCCTTTAATATTATCTCGCGTAGTATGGGAGCAACAATGAGACTTGGCATTATTGCTTTTTATTTTATTTTGCAAACATTGTTTATGGTTATACTTCCTTTTATTGCCTTATCTACTTTTATTTTTACGCCTTTTTTTTATTTATTTTCTCTTACTCAAAAAACAACCCAGGAAAAAAAAGATGTTTTTAAAAAAAAATTTATTGAAAATCATCTATTAAATAACGAGAGTCTACTTCAGGTCGAAAAATGGTTTGAAGAATATTATAAACAACACCTTAGAAAAGCTACTTGGTGGAAATTAAAAAATTTATTCTCCTATCCACCCTTGGCTCGTGATTGGGCGGTCGGATATACTCCAATTCTTGATCAATACTCTACTGATTTAGCTACTTCTTCTTATCTTCATCATATTAAAAATATTATCGATCGAAAAAAAGAAATTATTGAAATTGAACAAATTTTAACTAAATCCATTGAAAGTAATGTTATCGTCGTAGGTGAAGAGGGCGTTGGGAAACATACAGTTATTGACGCTTTAGCGAAAAAAATATATCTTGGAAAAACCAACATTTTTATGATGTATCGTAGAATTCTAAAGCTCAATATGGAAAAAATTCTTAATGAATTTATTGATCAAAAACAAAGAGAAAATTTTTTTGAGGACTTGCTAAAAGAAGCTGAACAAGCAAAAAATATCATTCTCTTTATTGACAACATTGACAAATATATTGATCTCACTAATTCCCTTGAAAAATTTACCAAAAGTAATTCGATTCAAGTGATTGGGATAACCACTCCTTTTGCCTTTCAAAATCTTATTTATTCCAATGAAAAAATTAATCATATTTTTAATAAGGTTGATGTTTACGAAATTTCAAAAAATGAAGCAGAAGATATTTTATTAGATTCAGTATATTCTTTTGAACTTCTTTATAAAAAGAATATTCTTTATGAAACCGTTAGGGAAGTGATTGAAAAAAGCGAATTTTACCTAACATCAATTCCATTTCCAGAAAAAGCCGTTGACCTCCTAGATTCGGCTTGTGTCTATTCAAAACAAAGAACAATAACGCCCAAAATAATTAATCAAGTTTTAACAGAGAAGACTCATATTCCAACCATTATCACCCAGCAGATAAAGGAAAGGCTTTTAAATCTTGAAACTTTGTTATTTTCCAAAATTATTCAACAAGATGAAGCAATAAAAAAATTGTCTTCAACTCTAAGACGTTCTTTTCTTCTGATTGGTAAAAGGAAAAAACCACTTGCTTCATTTTTATTTCTGGGCCCAACAGGAGTAGGAAAAACCGAAACTGCCAAAGCTGTTGCTGAAACATTTTTTTCAAATGATACGAATGTACAGACGGGGCATGCCCCGTCTCTACTACGCTTTGATATGTCTGAATTTCAATCAAAATATGATATTCAAAAACTCATTGGAGACAGTACTAACCCCGGTCTTTTAACTCAAACCATTCGCGAACAAAGTTATGGTGTTTTATTATTAGATGAAATTGAAAAAGCAGATCCCGATCTCATTAATATTTTTTTGACAATCGTTGATGAAGGCTATTTTATCGATGGAAAAGGAAAAAGAGTTGATTGTAAAAATCTTGTTATTATTGCAACCTCAAACGCCCAAAATGAAAATACTTTTTCTCCTGAATTTCTAAATCGTTATGATGGAATAATAACTTTTCAATCTTTAAATAAAGAGTCAATCAAGGTTTTGGCAAAAAAAATGATCGAAAAAATATCATTAGATATTTTCAAATTATATAAAGTAAAAGTGTTTGTTTCTGAAAAAACAATTGATTCGGTTTCTAAAAAAGGGTTTGATCCGAAATTTGGCGCCAGAAACCTTGAAAGAACGATTCGTGATGAAATTGAAGATAAAATATCTAAGCTTATTTTTCAAGACAAAGCTAAACCTGGAGAAACAATTAATTTGTAGTATTTTATATGGGTAAACTAATTGTCATAGAGGGTATTGACGGTTCAGGAAAAGGCACTCAACTTAAAATGCTTCTTAAATATTTGAATGAAAAAAATATTAATCATGTTTCTTTTGACTTTCCTCAATATGGAAAGACATTTTTTGGAGATTTTGCCGGCCGATTCTTAAACGGTGAGTTTGGACATTTTAGTAGAATTAATCCTTATCTTGCCTCTTTCCCTTATGCGGCCGACCGCTGGCAGGTAAAAGACAAAATATGGCAGGCAATCAATGATGGAAAGCTTGTTGTTTGCAATCGCTACACTCCCTCTTCTATTTATCAGGCCGTAAAAGTCCGCCCTCCCCAAAGAAAAAAATTTTTAGACTGGGTAGAAACACTTGAATATGAAGTTTTTGGCATACCGCGCCCTAGTTTAGTTATTTTTCTTTATGTTCCCCTTGCTCTAGCCCAAACTTTGATAGCTAAAAAAATAAAGGATCAGTACGAAAAAAGTGTAAACTATCTTAAAAAAGTTGAGAGTATGTATTTAGATGTGGTAAAAACTGATAAAAGCTGGATTAAAATTGATTGTGTAGAAAAGGGAGTTATCTTGCCACCAGACATAATAAACAAAAAAATTATTGAAGTTCTTGTTAAAAAAGGTTATATTTAATATCTATCGTCATTTTATTCCTTTCTTAACAACCTAAAAACATATTTTTGTAGGTTATAAGCGGTAGACAAAAGCTGAAAAAGAGATTATAAATTAATTTGTATGGAATTTGTATCTATAAACAAAATTAAAATTAGATTAACAAATGAAAGACTTGATCATATTCTAACAAGCCATCCTGAGATTTCAGAATATGTTTTTGATATAGGAAAAACCATTAAAAAACCTGATTATTTATTTGAAGGCAACAAAGGAGAATGCTTTGCGATTTTGAATAAAAAACATTTTTACTTTGTGGTAGTATATAGAGAAGATAAGGTGAAAAAAGATGGTTTTATTATTACAAGTTTTATCACCAAAAGAATTAGTTATCTTTTGAAGAAAAAACTAATATGGAAGAAAAAATAATTAATCAAATTCAAAACTCATTACCAAGTCTTTTCTTTTTTATGGAGAAACAGAAGAAACAAAACTTGATTATTAATTATGATAAAGAAGCTGATGTTTTATATGTCTCTTTTGAAGCGCTTCAAAAAGCAAACGATACAGAGTTTTTTTCTGATGATATTTTGGTAAGGAAAAAAAATAAGGAAATTATTGGCTTAACTTTACTTCATTTCAAAAAAAGTCTTTCTTAATCAGTAAAAATCTAGACTTCTTTACATAACTGAAGCGGCCGGCACCGATGTGCGAGGCCATTGTTGTAGGTCATACGAAAGCGAAAGATTTATTTTCAAAATTTATTTTCAAATATTGATATCTTATAGTATTTATGTTATAATTACTGCCACGAAACCAGAACAAAGGCCTTTTATAAGGGGGGGGGATCTCAGACGAGAACTACCTAATGTTATTAAGGATTTTTTTAAATTACCTTCTTATATGGGTTCTTCTAAGTTATTTGACCAACAGACAGAAATTCAAAAAATAAATAGACCATCTGCTGACATGTATTATCAACTTGTTAAAAATACTGCTTGGAAAGCAGCAAAAGAACAAGGTAATTACCCTGAAGCCATCGATATCGTTAAAACAAACCTCGAACATCTAAAACAGGAAGGTTTCGACAAACACGATAATAAAGCAATAACAATTTTCTTTTTAAGAAGGTTAGGAAGAATTTACGAACATTGGGCAACTTTTGGAGAAAAAGATATACCTACTGAAAACTCTGAAAAAAGAGGCCATTTTTTACTTGCTGCTTATTACTATATGCTCGGAGATTTGGAATTAGGTGTTATGACAGAATTTGCCAATAGAGTCGGTGAAAGCTTAAAGGGAATGGGTCTATTTGGTGAAGCATTTAATTTTGATAAAGCTTTTTGGGGCAGAAAGTTGTTGTAATGGGCGAAGATGAAGTTGGAAAATTAAGAGATAGAAGGTCAAATAACGTCAATATTGTTCAAAAAACCGGAGGCGCTATTGTTGAAGAATGGCTTGATGAAAACCCAGATATATTAAATGATCTACAATAAGTTCAATTAGATTTGATCTATTTAGCCTTAACTTTATCCATACTTAAATTTGACAAACTACCTCTTTCTTGATAAGCTGGCTGTATATGGATAAAAAATTTATAGCTTTGATGGTATTATTTTTTGCTGTTTTTGGAGTTTTTATCACTACAACTTTGTTTAGTAGAAATTTTAAGGGATTTGCCAGAGCTTCTGCAGCAACTGACCCATCTTCTCAAACTTCTTTGATTTTCGCCTGGCCACTGACTGCTAAGGTTGGCGATAAAGTTGAGGTTAATGTTTTTGTCCGAAACGCTAATAATTCAGCTTTAGACAAAAAACCCGTAAAACTGGTAACTAATTTGGGATTAGTTAACGGAGCCCAGGAGTCAACAGCTGAATCTGATAAAACTGGAAAAGTAAGCTTTATTTTATCTTCCGAGACTCAAGGAATAGCGGAACTAACTGCTTTTGTGAGCGGAAATACTCAACTAATCCAAAAAGTTACTGTAAAATTCGAGTAATGATACGAATGATACGAATTTTTATGCGAATGTTACGAATTAT
>CAYHOJ010000039.1:0-6884 GCA_964358305.1 uncultured Gammaproteobacteria bacterium
CTTTTGCCTTTTCAAGAAATTTTAAATGACCATAGTGGATTAAATCAAAACATCCTCCAACTAAAACAGATTTTTTGTTTTTAAAAACCGACGCGTGTTTTTCTATATCAAAATATGGAATGATCAATGCTTTGTTTTTCATTCTAATATTATACATTAGTAGTGGTGTGATTTATCACACCAAGATAATCAAATTAATGAATTATTATGGAACGATAAATCGTTCCACTACTATATAATTAATATATGGAACTGGAAACCGAAATTGTTGAAGAAAAACAAAATGCCTTGATTGTATCTAAAAAAGAATACCCTTTTATTTCGCTTTTAAAAAACGAATTAAAAAGGGTTTCTATTAATCCTTTTAGCTCGCCGTTTATTCCAAAAAGTATTAAAATGTTCCGCTATATTTTTATTATTAACGAAGTAGCCTCAGACGATCGAGCGCACAAAAATAAAGACAGTGTTTTCATCTATATCTTCTTTGGTAAAAAAAATCATTCAAGTAATTCAAAAAATTATCCTAAAAATATAAAGATTATTACCATTAATGGTCTTCAACTTGAAAAAAATGAAATTGATCAAATACTTTGGTTTGCTATTTCTAAAAGTAACGAAACAACTCTTAGTTTAAATTTGTCTCAATTAGTAAAAAATAAAGTAAATTTTATACCCGATATAAATTTAAACTACAAAAAATTTATTACCAGAAAAAATTTAATCTTTTTTGCAATTTTTTCTGTTCTTGTAATTCATATTGCTTTTATTCCTTTCATTTTTCTATCGCTTTTTTTTAATTACCAAAATTATTTAGTTCTTAAAAAAAACTCTCTAAAAAATACTAATAATTCATCTATAACAAATAAAATTTCAAAAAAATTATATTCAATCGTTCGTCCAACCTATTTGCTATTTGGAATTGCGATTTTACCAGATAACCTTATAGATATTAACGAAAAAAGTCTCTCAATTATCAAGCAAGCTCAAATTCTGTTGGATAACTTTAAAGGTTTAGAAGAGATTTTTTTTCAACAGCAAAAATCAATTGAACAAAAAAATATTTTGACTCTGCGAATTGAAAAAATAAAAATTAATCTAAGCAATATTCAGGAGGAGCTTAATATTATTGCTCAAAAAATACCAATAAAAAACACCTTTTTTGACCAAATAAAAAAACAATTAATTGAGCAGGCTGATAATATTCAGAAAGCTCAAAAAGTGATCGGTTATTTTCAAAAAACTATCTCACAGGAAAAAATAAATAAATATGTGATTTTTTTTGCTAATAATATGGAACTTCGACCCGGTGGCGGATTCTTAGGGTCATTCGGGATTATTGAAATCGGCAATTACAGTATTGGAGATATAAAAATCTATGATATCTATGACGCTGATGGACAATTGATGGTTCATCTTGATCCGCCAAAACCAATTGCGGAGTATCTAAATGTGCCTCATTGGTTTTTTAGAGATTCAAATTTTTCTCCTGATTTTTTTACCAATTACCAAAAAGCTCTGTTTTTTCTGGAAAAGGAGATGAAAATGACTGATTTTGCCGGTGGAATTTTGCTAACAACTACGGCTGTTGAGAATATTTTATATGCTTTTAATGATCTATATCTTCCTGATTTTAAAGAATATATTAATGCGAAAAATTTTTATTTAAAAACCCAACTTTATGTTGAGAAGAAATTTTTTCCAGGATCAATTCAAAAAAAGACGTTTTTATCTTCCATCGTTAGACAGATAAAAAATAATTTTAATAGTGTTGATCCAAAAAATCTGTTTTTTCAAATAAAAAAGTCTCTTGATGAAAAACAAATTGTAGTTTTTTTTGAGGATCAAAATTTTCAATCCCTTTTTGACTCTAACTTCTGGTCCGGACGCGTCATTGATCCTAAATGCACGTTATCAGCCAATTGTATAACTGATTACATTTTTCCATATGACGCCAATCTCGGAGCTAATAAGGCTAATTTTTTTATTAACCGATTCGTAAATTTAAAAATTAAGATTAATTCTGAAGGTAAAATCAGTCATCTTCTTTCCCTACAGTATAAAAATGACTCGCCGGCAGAAATCTTTCCTACAGGCTACTATCGTAATTATTTTCAAATTTTATTGCCTAAAAATTCTACTCTAAATCAGGTTACAAAAGACGGCGTCCAAGTCGAAAATATTGATCAAATTGACGATGTTCAATATAAATTAATCGGATTCCTCTTTGAATTGGCTCCGGGAAAAATAACTGACATTAAAATCAGCTATCAATTGAATGAGCCATTAAAAAAAGGAGGAAACATATATCAATTAGTTGTCCAAAAACAAACTGGAGCAAAAAACTCCGACTTGATACTGGAGTTTGAATTAAATAAAAGCATTTCTATCCTTAATCAAAATTTTTCTCCTATTGTTAAAGATAACCAAATCGTCTATAATACGAACTTATTAACTGACAAAATATTTTTCATTGAGTTAACAAAAAATTAGAATTAAATAATCGTTTTAACTATTATAAATTTTATAAAAATTATATGACCAGTAAAAAATCACATGCTTCAACAGATAAAGTCTCCTTAAAGGTTGAATTACGAACCGTTTTTGGTAAAAAGTTAAATAAGGTCAGAAAACAAGGATTGGTCCCAGGCAATATTTACGGCCCGGATTTTAAATCAAAGTCTGTATCCGTTGTTTATAAGGATCTTATTAAAACCTACAAATTAGTTGGTGAAACAGGAGTTGTTTATTTAAATTTGGACAAAGAAAACATTCCTGTTTTGATAAAAAGCATACAAAAACATCCATTATCAAGCTCCCTACTTCATATTGATTTTAGAAAAATTGATCTTACAAAAAAAATTGAAACTAATGTTCCGGTTAAAACCACGGGTATTTCTGAAGCAGTTTCTCAAAAAGCAGGAGTTCTTCTTGTTCAGTCCGATACTATTTTAGTTGAAGCTTTGCCGGAAGATATTCCTTCTCACATTGAAGTTGATGTGACTGTTATAAAAGAAATTGGCCAGGAAATAAAAGTTTCCGATCTTAAAAAATCAGATAAGTATGAAATAAAAACACCAGGGGAAAAAGTTATTGTTGCCGTTATTGCCCACAAAGAAGAAAGTATTGTTCCAGAAACAGCCGTCGCTGCTCCAGAGATAATCACTGAAGCCGTTAAAGAAGGAGAAGAGGCACCTGTTGAGGGCGAAGAAAAGAAACCCGCCTCCGCTGAAAAAGCTTCGGTGGGCAAGGAAAAAACTGAGGGTGAAAAAAAAGTTAAGAAATAAAGTTTATTTCAAAAATTATATGACAATTATTAAAAGTGAGTTTTCATTAGCTTTAAATCAGGTCGCAACCGAACGCGGTATTTCTCCTGATGATGTTATTTTTTCGATCGAACAAGCTATAATTGCCGCTTATAAAAAAGAATATTCTAAAGAGGAGGAAGAAATCAAGGTTACAGTCAATAAAGATACCGGTGAGGCAAGGATATTTAAAGATGATAAAGACATTACTCCCCCAGGTTTTGGAAGAATCGCTGCTCAAACTGCTAAACAAGTTATTTTGCAAAAAATTAGAGAGGCAGAGAAAAAAACCGTTGCCTCACACTATTTGTCTCAAGTAGGAACGCTCGTCAAAGGTCGCATCATTAGATATGATGGTTATAGCGCGTCAGTAGATATTGGCAAAGCTGAAGCTATTCTTCCTAAAGAAGAACAGGTGAGCAATTATAAATACCAAGTCAATGATAATTTGATTGTTTACCTTAAAGAAATATCGAATGATAAATTTGATAATCCAAGAATTATTGTTTCTCACTCTCATCCAAAATTAATTGAAGAGTTGTTTAAAAGGGAAGTTCCGGAAATAACCAGTGGCGCAATTGAAATTAAAAAAATCGTCCGAGAACCGGGTGAGCGGGCTAAAATAGCGGTTACTTCTACTCAATCGGGTGTTGATCCGGTCGGGGCTTGTGTGGGTCAAAAGGGCGTTCGGGTTCAAACTGTGATTGATGAATTGGGCGGAATGGAAAAAATTGACATTATCCAATGGAATAAAGATGAAAAATTATTTTTAATGGCAGCTCTTTCCCCGGCTAAAATTACCTCAGTTGAGATTGATAAAACCGGAAAAAGGGCCAAGGTAACCGTTGATGAAAAAGAAGCTCCCCTGGCCATTGGAAGAGGTGGAATTAATGTTAATTTAGCCTCAAGATTGACCGAATTTGAGATTGACATTATACAAACAAAATCTGAGACTTCTGAACTCGCTCCTGAAAATAAAGTTACCGAAGAAAAACCAAAGGCGTAATTTGATTGATTGTCATCCCCTCGTAGGAGGGGATCCAGTCGATAATTACATTTTAAAAAGTTATTTTAGTCTGGATTCCCGCCTTCGCGGGAATGACAAGGACTAGAATTAAAATTAATGATGAATAAATCCCGCCCCCCAATCGTAGCAATCTTAGGACACGTTGATCACGGAAAAACTACCCTATTGGACTTCATTCGAAAAAGCAATATTACCGATAAAGAATACGGTGGTATTACTCAAAAGATTGGTGCTTATGAAATAGCAACGGACTTTAAAGATTATAAAACCAACAAAATAACTTTTATTGATACTCCCGGTCATGAGGCTTTTAGCAAACTTCGGGCCAGAGGCGCTAATGTGGCTGATATCGCTTTGCTTTTAATTGATGGAAAAGATTCCGTCATGCCTCAGACAACCGAATCAATTTCTCACATCAAAGCAGCCGGTATTCCCTTTATTGTTGTTATTAATAAAATTGATCTTCCTGATACCAATCCAGATAAAGTAAAAAATGATCTTTTAAAATATGAAGTGTTAACTGAAGGTAAGGGTGGAGATGTGCCGGTTGCTTTGGTTTCCGCTAAAACAGGAAAGGGAATTAACGAACTTTTGGAAACGATTTTATTTATAGCTTCTGATCTAAAACTAACATATGATGAAAAGAACCCTGTTCAAGCTTACATTATTGAAACAAAAAAGGACCGTCGGGGAATCGTCGCCAGTGCTATTATCAAGGACGGAATACTAAAAATTTCTGATACTGTTTACGTCAACGATCAAAAAATTAAAGTAAAGTCACTCATAAATGATCTTGGACAAAACGTGACTCAGGTTGTTCCATCTAATCCATTTGAAATTACAGGTTTTAATGATATGCCCGAAGTTGGAGGCATGATTAAACAATTAAAAACGATTTCTCCCCTAGTCCCTAACAGTCTAATCCCTAGTCCCTCTCCTGCCTTAACCCTTGAGGATGTTTTAAAAATGCCTGTTATTGAAAAAAAACTTCCGGCCATCATAAAGGCCGACTCCCAAGGCAGCGTCGAGGCCATAAAAAATTCTTTAAAAGACAATACCAACTTAAATATTATTCTTTTAGCGATCGGGGAGATTAATAAATCGGATATATTTTTAGCAAAAGCAACCAAATCAATCATTATTGGTTTTACCGTTAAAACCTGTGCCGAAGCAGTTAGCCTTGCTAAACAGGAAAAGGTTATTATTAAAAGCTACCAAATTATCTACGAACTTCTTGATGAGTTGAACGAAGTTGCTAATTTGATCAAAGAGAAAGAAGAGAAAGAAAAAAATTTAAAAGGGGAAGCGCAAATTCTGGCAAATTTCATAATCGAAGGTGAAAAAATCTTTGGTGTTTCTGTTATAAAAGGAAAATTAAATTTAGGAGACGAGGTGGAAGTTTTTAGAAAAAATAAACCTATAGGAAAAACAAAGTTAGTATCATTGAAGATTCGTGCAAAAACAGTTAATGAAGTAAAAAAAGACCAGGAAGCCGGAATGATATTCGGTCCTCCACTTGACTTTTTGGTAGGCGATGTGGTAAAATCTATCCTATAAGAAATGCGATTTATAATTAAATTAATAATCGTAGTGAGCTTGTCGAACTATGGATAATACTCAAAGCGCCTTAGCCCGTATTCAAGAAATTACCACTAAATGCCATTCGGCAGTTATTCTTATCCCCCCTAACCCATCTATCGACGCCATTGCGGCTTCAACTTCTCTTTATTTAGCTTTAAGTAAAATGGGTAAAACTGTCTCTATTGCCTGTAGTCAAAAATCCTCGTCAGATTTAGCGGCTTCAGACAAAATCCAAAACATAATAGGAGCCGGTGGAGATAGTCTGATGATCTCTTTTCCTTATTCAGATGGAGCGATTGATAAAGTCGACTACAATATTCAAGGCCAATCTTTTAATTTAGTAGTTACTCCCCGTCCAGGTCACCAAAAATTAAACCCTAATCAAGTTAATTTTTCCTATACCGGGGGCCTAGTTGATGTGATTTTTGTCATCGATGCCCCGACTTTAAACAGTTTAGGTACAATTTATACAGATAATCAAAATCAGTTTAACGGAAAAGATATCGTCAACATTGATCGTCATCTCACTAATGCCTACTTTGGTACTGTCAACTATGTAAATAAGACAATTTCATCTATTTCTGAGTTGGTTTTATCAATTATACAAACATTAGGTATAGAAATTGATCGTGATATTGCCACCAATCTATACGCTGGAGCAGCTACCTCAACTAATAATTTTACTTCTTATTCGACTAATGCTGATACATTTGAACACGTTGCAACCTTGCTAAGGTCAGGCGCTATTAAGAAAGCTTTTAAAAAGCCCGTTCCAGCTACTACATCTCCACAAACAATGTCCTTCCCACAACAGCCTCAAGTTATTAACTCTATGCCTAGTCATAGTCCGGAAGTACCAAAATCAAGCCCGATTGAATCAGTTGAAAAAGAAGCTCTGATTGATAAACCTCAAACCAGCCAAGAATGGCTAAAGCCAAAAATCTTCAAAGGCGGAGGATTGATATAAAATATGT
>CAYHOJ010000040.1:0-6570 GCA_964358305.1 uncultured Gammaproteobacteria bacterium
GCGTCTCCCCGCACTCTCTCCGCCCGAAGCACCAACGTTAGCCGTGGGCTTGGTGATAATGAATCGTGGTTTAAGGATAGGAGAAGTGGGGCGAAAAAGTCAAATTGTGCCCTCGGGAAGAATCGAACTTCCAAGTCCTCGTTAGAACCGAGGCAGTTTATCCGTTAGCTTACGAGGGCAACTTATGCGACCCCGCAGGCTCTTCTGAGAAATTCAAAACGCTCCTTGTTGCTATAAAAAGACAAAGATTTCAATGCTTGAGTTATATCGTCAGGAGAAGAAGCTCGAATAATACCCATGACCCATTTCTCATCACAGTTTGGCTGTCCTTCCAAAAAAGTCATAAATGACTTTTTTGTGTATTTTGCTCCGGCGTCCGTGGCGACTTTCATATGGTTAGGATAGCACAAAACCCTTATTATTTCTTTACTTCTCTAAAACTCTCCGCGTCCATACGCTTGAAAAGCTCCTCGTGCCGTTTCTTGTATTCGTCCTCTATATCCTTCCGCTTGCGGAGGTGCGAGCCACCTATGTCGGCTTTAGCGACTTCCGCCCTGAAGTCCGTTTCGTCCATGCCCGCCGTCTCGTAAGGCGGAGGCAGGTCAAGCGTTTGTATTTTCACAACCCCGCCCTCGATTTTATTCTTCACAACGCACGCTTTCCGTTCCAACTCCTGAAGTTGTTGAATATACCACTCCCAGCCGGGCGGGTTGTTATAAACGGACGAGAGGGATTCTTTTGCGAGAATATCCGCGTCGGTGCGGGATATGCGAAAGTACGCTTGAAGTCCGCAATTCGTGAGAATTGAGGCACGGAGGAGCGGCGGAAGTTGGGCGAGGTTTTGGTGAGCCAAAACGAGCGACAACTTGTATTTGCGAGCTTCGGCGAGAACTTGGATAAAGCTATCGGTGGCGAAGTTTTGAAACTCGTCTATGTAAAGGTAGAATGGGACGCGCTTCGATTCCGCTGTGTCCGTACGGGAGAACGCCGCCATTTGAATCTTCGCCAAGAGAAGCGAGCCGAGCAAATCCGCACTCCCTTTCAAGCGTCCGCGATCCAAACGCACTAAGAGAATCTTTTTATGGTCCATAATGTCGCGGAGGGAAAACGTGCTTTTAGGAGAAACGAACATCTGCCGCACGTTGTCGTCCGAGAGGAACGCATTAACTTTGTTGAGAGTGGATTCTATCCGCTCGTTACGCATATGGGGAGGAAGCGAGTTGAAGTGTTCAAAATAATCGCGGCAAATCGGGTGCTTCACTTTCTCCAAAACAAAGTTGCGGAAATTAAAGTCGGTAAGAAAAGACGGAAGCTCGGCAAGCGTCAGATTATTTTCAATAAGGGCGATGAGCGTATTTTTAAACAAGTCCTCCAGACGCGCACCCCAAGAGCTTCCCGTCCATATTTTCTTAAAAACCTCCACCAGTTCGTTGGCGATACCCGCCGGAGTTATCCCGTCCGCTTGTTCCAGCGGATTGAAACACGCCGTCCGCTCCGGATCGGCGGGGTCTATCAGGACGACCTGCTCTCTCAAAAAATCCAAGTCGTCCTTTTTTGAGAGATAGAGATGTCCCTTGATGTCGTCCGCAAGGTCGCCGTGAGCGTCTATGACCCCGAAGCCGTAGCCGTTCTTTATGTCCTGATTGGCCAGCGTCTCCAAGAATCGCGTCTTGCCGCTACCAGTAGCCCCGACGACGTAAAAGTGCGTTGAGCGATATTCCTGCGAGACGCCCTTAAGACCGAATACCTCGTTTCCGTCCGTGTCTTCGCTGTGGGCGTAGCCCAAAGCCAGCTCATCGGAACTGGGCGGACGTCCGCTTACAATTACTGTCGGCGTTTTAACGGAGTTCTGGGGAACCCGCTTGACTTCAAATATTTTGTTTTTCGCCAGCCATTCTTTGAAGCTCATACATATCAGGAAATATCCACGATTCCTTCCGATTTCATGTTTAGCTTCGTAAAGTCCTGATTGATTTCGGTCGCGATTACTTCTACCGCGTCAAGAATGGCGTGGTGGGCAAGGCTCAAATACGCCGCCAGTTCCTCTTTTTCAAAAACGTCAAAAGGCGGAGCCGAAGCACGGACGAAATGAGTGATGAGATACCGAGAGACAAGTAAATTTTTGCCGTAGTCATGCGCGCCGACTATCATTTCATATAAGCCGAAAGGCTCCGGGGGTCTGATTTCCAGTCCGGCACGCGGGTTGAGTTTCTTTATCCTCTGCCCCTCCTTGAATGTTTCTATCTCTTTTCTACTTACCGTAACGTTCGGCATGCCTGCGGCGGCCACCTGTTTTTCAATTTCGGCAAAAAGTTTTTCTCCGCGTCCCGCCGCTTCTGGGATTATTGTGTTCCAACGATTCGCAATTTCAACGTCTTTCAAATACACGAGGTCTTTGTGGAATTCAATAAAAGCCATAAAATTATAAAGAAGCTAACTAATAATGAGAGGCGGGCTAATAGACGATTGAGTGCGGTTCGTCGTCTTTCGGCGACTGCCACACCGCCTTTAGCAACGCCTCCGGTGTCTCCACATTATATCGCGTTTCGGATAGGAACAGATACATCAAACTGCCCTCGCGGCGGTCGTCCGCGTCCTTGGCCGCCCGGCAAAGATTTTCCGCCCGTTTCTCGTTGGGGGTAATAGTGAGGACGCGGAAATGGGAAACGCCGAGCGTGTCCTTAAAACTCTCCTCGCGATTGTGCCGCCAATACATTTTCAACTTAGAAACAAACCGCTCCTGCGTCATCGTCGCTCGGTCGGCTTCCAAAAAACACGGATACTTGTGTGTCGGCGTTTCTAGCATAAAAAAAGCGTCCGCCACAAGCGGAGGGTGTTCGCCGTGCTTTCGTAGAGCAGACTTCAAATCATTGCCCTGAATCCAGCGCGTCAATTTTATATCGCTGTGCTTTTTTAATGCGAGCATAAGACAGACGCGGAACTGCGAAATCATTAGCGAGTGGGCAATGAGCGGAAGTGTCTGCTCGTTTTCTTTCACACGGCGATACACTCCTTCGCGTTCTCCGGCGTTGCCGATAATCGCCGCCGCTCCTTTGCGACCCAGCGAGTAGATAAGGTGAGAGGACGCGAGACGGGCGGAAGCCTGCTGTTTCGGACGATCAAGATAACCATGCTCAAAAAGAGAGGCAAGGTGTCGCAGGAGATTCCTTTTCCCGCCGGAGTGCAGAGCCAGAATTTGAGGGGTGTTAAGGAAACGGAACTCGGCCACATCGCAAAGGAGGGCAATGTCGCGGGGCTGTAATTTGAGGGGGTCGGCAGGGATTCCTCGAACAAACTTCTGTTTTCTTGGGTTAGACATAGAGCTTCCTAAAAGTATAGCTTTTTAGACCCCCGCAAACGAGGCCTTCTTCCTTCCGTCCTTCAATTTTCTCTCATCGTACCCCCCCCACCGACGAGCAAAAATTAACAGCAGGACGGAAGGAGAAGGCCGAGGCACAGACGCGAACCCGCGGCATTTTCACGGAGCGACGGACGCTAGGAGGAGCGGAGTGAAGTAGGACTTCTCTTTTGCGAGGAGGAGGGCAATAATCGTGAGTGTTTAGGCGGACTTTCCGCTTTCCCTGCTAGTCATTCGGGTAATGAGTGAATGACTACCTGAATGACTAGGTAAACCGCCTCCAGTTTTGGTAAGATTGGTACTAGCGTGCTTTAATAAACACTCCGGGCCACGTTTGCTATACTCTTTGAATGGCATCAAAAGAGACTCTTGCCGCACGTATCGCGGAAATTGAAGCCGCGATGGGGGCGGCGGATTTTTGGGCGGACAAAGATAAGGCGCAGACCGTGCTTAAAGAGTATCAGGAACTGAAGGCCAAGCTTGCGGGCGGCGGCGGATACGAAAAAAGCCACGCGCTCGTCACCATAGTCTCCGGCGCGGGCGGCGACGACGCCGAGGACTTCTCCCGCATCCTCTTTGAAATGTACAAAAAGTATGCGGCGGCGAAAGGCTGGAACACGGGACTACTCTCATCCAATGAAAATTCGATGGGCGGATTCCGGAGTATCTCATTCGAAGTCGACGGCTCGGGCGCGTACGGTGCCTTGAAGCACGAAGCGGGCGTACACCGCCTCGTGCGCATGTCGCCGTTCAATTCCGCAGGGAAGCGCCAGACCTCGTTTTCGCTCGTTGAAGTCCTGCCGAAGCTACCCGACCTTCCTGAGACGCACATTCCTGAAAAAGAACTCGATATATCGGTCGCGCGCTCCGGCGGCCCCGGCGGGCAAAACGTCAACAAACGCGATACGGCGGTGCGTATGACGCACATTCCGAGCGGCATCAGCGTGCAAGTCACTTCCGAACGCAGTCAGGCGCAAAATCGGGAAAAGGCGCTCGAAATGATACGCGGTAAACTCTACCAATTGCGCGAAGCGGCCCAGATGCAGGAATCGCGTGGTCTCTCTGCGGGCGCTTCGACCAAAATAGAGTGGGGGAGCCAGATACGCTCATACGTCCTTCATCCGTACCAGCTCGTGAAGGACCACCGGACGGACCATGAGCGCCGTGACGTTGAAAAGGTATTGAATGGAGACATCCAATCTTTCATCAATGCGGAGAAAGGCTTACAATCAAGCCCATAGGCGCTCATATGACCGAATTCAAGACGGAACAGGTGGGACAGAGTGAAACACTTCGCCACTTGCGGAGGGAGAACCCGTTCCAACATGACGAAGACTTCCTACGCGAATTTGAATCCAGGAAAAAGATTGGACTCGAATCGGAGAAAATGTCTGCGGCTTTTATCAACTATTCGTATTCGACCGAGGTCAACCAACAGATTCGTGACTCATCAGATGCAGAATCCAAATATCGCGCCATTTGGCTCGCACACGAGCTTTTTCCGAACGATATCCATTACGCGGCGCAACTAGCGGCTGCGCTCATGCATCGCGACGAGCACGTTGAGCTTGCGGAACGCTTACTGCTACGGGTTGCGCGAGAAGAACCAACTGAGCGCCTGATCTTCGACCTCGCCAATGTCGAAAAACGGCTCGGAAAATATCAACAAGCAGACAAGCTCTTCGGATTCATCGAAACAAATTTCCCCCAATTCGATCAGGTGAAAGTCTTTGGAGCTCACGCAGATTCCCTGCGTTCGCAGGGGAGATACGAGGATATACTGCCGGTCGCCGAAAAAGGACTTGCGTCCGTCCCCGGCGATTCACGACTTAACAGCTTGAAATCAGTCGCTCTCATCAGAGTAGGACGACCAGAAGAAGCTCTCACGTTCATTCAGCGGCATCTTGAGAAAACTCCGGATGATACTGAAGCCCGTGTCGCCGAGGTGGAAGCACTTACCGCAGTAGGTCGACTCAGTCAGGCGATATCAGGGATTGACAAAGTAATTAGCTCGCGCCCACAAAGATCAACACCCCACGGCGTGAAGGCTAATCTTCTGTTGAGAACGGGCCGAATCGACGATGCGATAGCGGAATGTGAAAAGGCATTACAGCTGGAACCGAACGCCATCAGGGTGCAAGGCCTCAAGGCGAAAGCATTACTCGCTGCAAGAAGATATGCGGAGTGCACAGAGTACGTGGCTTCGCTTGACCAAGCTGTCGTTTCAAAAGACGAACATCTCATGTGGACACAGGCAAAAGCGTTCGGATTTTTAGGGGATTTGATGCACTGCAAACAGCGGCTTCTACAGCTCATGAACATAAATCCCAGGCTGAATTACGCAGCCGCATTCGTGGCAATGGTTCGGCGCGCTGACAAGCCGGAAAGGAACGAAGTAACCTTCATAACACATACCCTGAGAAATATAGTCGGGGACGAGAAGCTGCGCCGGATTGAAAAAGAGGCCGAGACGTTCGATTGGGGGGTTCTCGACACCAGTCCTGAGGAAGAGGCGTATTCGCGGGAGGTGAGCAATACATTCTGGTCAGGTCTTTATGACCACCCGATTGATTCCAACGCCCGCACGGTGTCATTATTTCCGCATTCACGCGATGCACGCGAGTAATTCTTGGACAAGAGCGAGAGGTTAACGACATACGATATCGTTATATTCCCGATGAGCGGACAAGAGGTTTTGTCGCAGAAATCGTCGATAGTTTTCGCTCGCAACCGTCCATTGTTTTTTCTCTGACTGGACAAGAGAAACAATACAGGCCTCCCACTCGGCAATCTCACCTCGCAGCTTCTCGTCAACGTGTACATGAACGAGCTCGACCAGTTCGTGAAGCAGTTGAGATTGAGGTTCAATCTCAATCTCCATCCCAATGCGGAAAAGAGTTGGGATGGGAAGGGCGCTGCGGTATAATGACACCTTAGTGTTTGCATTTCCTAGAAGCTAGCAGCTCGAGGCTATCCCATGATTTATTACGACAAAGTCACCAAACTCTACAACGGCAGCGAATCGCCCGCCGTCGCGGACATCACGCTGCGCATCGAGCCGAGTGAATTCGTCTCCATTGTCGGACACTCGGGCGCGGGCAAGACGACGCTTCTTAAGATGCTCTTCGCCGAGGTCCAGCCGACCGAAGGTTCTGTTTACTTCGGCTCGCAGGAAATAGGCGGCCTTTCGGCGCGGGAACTCCTGAAGCTCC
>CAYHOJ010000041.1:0-6564 GCA_964358305.1 uncultured Gammaproteobacteria bacterium
AAAGCAATTTCTTTTTCTGTAGTTCCAATTTTGATTGTTTTGACAATCTCATCTAAACATTGATCGGCGATTTGACAAGCAGTTCTTATATTGTTTATTTCTTTTTCATCTTTTATCTCCCGGATTTTAATAATTAACTTTTCTAAAGAAACCAGCTCAATGTTATTCAAACAATCTTTGATTCTTTGCAGCTCGTTTACTTTCAAATCATCTCCCTCAAATCCCAATCTTTGAATTTTTTCTTCAACAACAATTTCTTGCAAATGTTTTGTTAATCCTTTTTCCGGCGTGATTAGTTTTAAAATTAAATATTTATTATTAATAATATATCTACTATCTGTAAACAAATAAATATTATCTTTTGTTACCAATCCCCACGCTTCCCTTTCGTCGTCAGTTAAGGTCTTAAACCCAGTTAAATAAAGAATGTTGTAAAAATTCGAAACCAAAAAACCGTTCAAATTTTTTTCAATTAAAATTTTTCTGAGCTTTTCTATTCGATGGGTTAACATAACCATTTATTTTAGCATACTACATGTCATCCCCGTGAAGACGGGGATCCAGTCTAAATATACATTTGACTTTTAAATAATTCTGTTATAACATGTTACAACTATGAATCAAACAATCATTTCAATAGGAAACTCTTACGGGGTTATCATTCCTAAAAATTTATTGGATTCAACCGGACTTAAACCCGGAGGCAAGATTGTACTTGAAAAAGATCCAAATAACAGAAAAACAATCATATTAAGTCAAAATAGTAAAAAAAATACATCATCAATCACCCCTAACTTTCTACGAATAGTAGAGAATATTAATAAAAAATATAGCCTTGTTTTTAAAAAACTGGCTAATAAATAATGTGGAAGAAGAAATAATATATTTAACTCTCGAACAAATATTATTAATCCATGAAGATCAAGTAGATAGATATGGAGGTAGTCATGGCCTTCGAGATATAGCTCTTCTCGAGTCTGCTGTATATAGATCGCAAGCTACTTTTGGAGGAATCGACTTATATCCGTCTATATTTGAAAAAGCCGGAGCTTTAGTTCACTCACTATTACTTAATCATCCTTTTGTTGATGGCAATAAAAGAACAGCAATCGCCTCGATGTTAGTTTTCCTTGAAATTAACGGTTATTTATTTTCTATTACTCAAAAAGAATTGGTGAAAACGGCCTTAAGTATTGAAAATAAAAAATGGAATATTGAAAAAATCTCCCTCTGGCTCCAAAAACATTCGAGAAAGATCAGGCTTTGAACTATAATTTAAAGATAATGAATAAAAATAAATATATTCAATCGGTTATTCCGATACCAAAATCAAAAAATTATCAGAATCCTTCCCCACTTGTTGATAAGTTAAATCTCCAAAAAGAACTGCAAAAAAGAGGCTTGAATATTATTTTGAAGAAAAATTTGAAAGGCGGTTTTATTTCTCAAGTTTATTCGGCGATTCTAGATGGGAAAGAAGTTGTTGCTAAGCATACGGCGGGGGCAATTCCCTTTGACCCAACTGAACTATATTTGGATAAAAAATCTCATAATGTTGACTGTAAAATATTAAAAAATTTACAAAATAATTCAAAAATAAAAGTACCCAAATTACTTTTTGATTTTCCAGACATTACTACTTCAATAATGGAAAATCTTTATGATCAAGGTTTTGAACTAATGCAAAATCAAATATTGGATAAAAAATTATCTATTAAAGTAGCCAAAAATGTTGGTTGTTCCCTCGCCTATCTGTCTATTGAATCTAGACGTTGGAAGGAATTTCCAGTTGTTCAAACAGCCTCAATGAGCATATATGAAAGGGGCTTAGAGCTTCGTTTAGCTTATCCTAATAACCAAAAAGAATATCTTGAATTAGAAAAAGAATATATAAAAAACAACAAAAATTGGTCTTGGCCGGACTGTCACCCAAAAAACATTTTTGTAAATAAAAAAAGTGAGGTAGTATTTATAGACTTTGGATATTCCCAATGGGCAGATCAGCGATTTATGCTACCAAGCCACTTAGCTCATATTGTTATCTATTGTTTGGCCGGTTATATTAAGAAAGATTTAGCTATTGGCTACATATCCAAATGTATCAATACATTTAAACAAATTGAACCTGTTAATGAAAATATTTTTTGTCAGTATTTAGCGATGGAAGTTTTACACCGGGCTAATGGTAAATGGATTCAAGGAGTAGAAACAAAAGAACAAAAACTATCTTTATATAAATTAGGGTTAACAGTTTTTGATGAAAAAATAAATACAATTAATCAATTGATAAATCTTCTTTAAAAATGAAACTTTCTAATAAACAAAAAGGGATTTTGGCGTTAATTGGTTTAGCTTTTACTTATGCTTCATTTGGTTTTTTTACCAGATATTTGTCTTTAAGTTTTGGGTTTTCCCAACAGTTATATCTTAGAATTTTAGCCGGTTTGTTCATAGGTTTTTTAATATTTGGGAAGAATTTTAGCTTTGCCAAACTTAAAAAAATTACTTCAAATGAATGGCTGCTATTAATATTTAGAGCGGCTGCCTATTATCTGCTCGGGGCCGCCTTGTTTAATAAAGCAGTTTTATTAACCAAGATAAGCACAGTCGCATTTATTGGCTCACTCCCCATGACGGCGATACTTGGATTTTTAATATTAAAAGAAAAAATTACTTTACAAAAAATATTTTATATTACCCTATCTTTTATTGGCGTTATTGTAATTTCAATAAATAATTTTTCTGATTTTTCCTTAGGACAGGGAGAAGTACTTGCTTTAATGTCTGTTTTTTTTGTTTCTTTAAGCATCATTTTTAGAAAATATCAAACAAAGTTACTTAATAATGTTGAAATCACTCAAATACTCTTATTTATTGCATTTATCTTCATATTTATTATCTCTTTATTGATGAAAGAAGGATTGCCAATCAACAATTGGAATTGGAGTGTTTTCTTCATTCTCTCTATAGCAGGATTGGCAAATGTATTGATGATATTTTTTACAAATTATGGATTTGAACATGTAAAAACATCAATCGCCGCCAATATTTTGACCCTCGAAATGTTTTTTGCCGTACTGATAGGATTTTTACTCTACCAAGAAATTCCAAATCTTAAAGAAATGCTTGGAGGTGCTTTAATTTTATTCAGCGTAATTCAGATGAATAAGTTAGAATAAGAATATGAAAATATTTGTTCCTACAAAATTTGTTGTACCAGAAAGGTTAGAGGCAGATAAATATATAATAAGAAAATTAACAGTAAAAGATTGCAAATTAGATTACGAAGCGATGATTTCAAGCGTAGCGGTTATTAAGCAAGTAAGAGGAGAGACCTCATGTCATTCAACCTGGCCTTCCACGGAATTTACCTTTGAAGATAATAAAAAAGATTTGATAAATATGGAAAAGGAATTTTTTGAAAGAAAAGCTTTTTATTTTACAATAATGAACAAAGACGAAACAAAATGTTTTGGTTCCATTTATTTTTTCCCAATCCATTTATATTTTCCAAAAGAAAATAAAAAATATGATGTTGATTTTTCCATGTGGGTAACACAAGAGGCATATGATCAAGATCTCTATCAAGAGCTTTTTTCAATTGTAATTAATTGGTTAAAAAAAGATTGGCCCTGGGATTTTTCAAGAATTAAAATAAGAAACACTGAAGTACCTAAAATAATTGAAATAAATTAAAACCTAAAAAAACAAAACAAATTATTCAATTACTTCCACTAATTTAGTCTGTCATAATCAACCGCGTACAACCGCCCCGGTTGGATTTTGGATGGCGATGTAACTATTGACAAACCTTAGGTTAATCTATAGAATAGTCTTATGTTAATCCCAACTTCAAAGAACGTTAAAACCATTACCGATATGAGAGAAGATGCTTTAGGCCTTCTTGATTTGGTGAAGAAAAATGGGGTTACTTATATTTTTCATCACTCTCAGCCAAAAGCAGTAATGATGGGCGTTGATGAGTTTGTGAAAATTCAAGAGATGCTCGAAGATTATCAAGATGAATTAGATGCTATTGAACTGGAAAAAAAACCACGAGGAAGAGGTATTCCAATTGAAGAAATAATGAAAGAATATGTTTAAGGTTATTTTTACGAAGGACACAAAGAAAGAATTAAAACATTTGAACAAAAAAGAAGCTCCGATAATTTTAAATAAAATTTATCTGTTAGATTTTCCTTTTCCATTAAATCTTAATATAAAAAAACTTTCCGGATCAAAGCTTTCATTTAGACTAAGGATAAATAAAATTAGAGTAATATTTGAATTGGATAATGAAAAAAAAGAAATTTGGATTAAAAAAATTGGCTATAGAAAAGATGTTTATCGATTTTTTTAATTAAGGTATTTTGTTAGAATGTAGAATGCTCAGAAGACTAATAATATTCATGTTTATTTTAGTAATTGCGATTCCGTTGGTTTTTTATTTTTTTCAATATTCCTCTCGAGCGTCTTCAATCAAAGCAAACATTGTTGTTGACATAAATAAAACTTCTGGGCCTTTTCCAGACCGCTGGAAGGCCTTAGCTCAAGGTGGTGAAGAGTCGGGGGTGAGGATGTTAGAAAATGTCGTTTCCCAAATTTCCGGACTTTACCCAAAATATATCCGTCTTGATCATATATATGATTTTTATGATGTGGTAACTCGTGACTCTTCAAATAATTTAAGCTTCAATTTTACCAAACTAGATGAAACGGTTTGTGACATTTATCATACCGGAGCTAAGCCATTTTTTTCACTAGGTTACATGCCTCTCACAATGGCTGACGACGGCTCTTTGATCGGTAAGCCGAAGAACTGGAACGAATGGGCTTTCTTGGTACAAAAAACAGTAGAACATTACAGTAGTAAAGAGACGGTCCTACCCTGTGGCGCTTTGGATAATTTTTGGAAAACTGACATCTATTATGAAGTATGGAACGAGCCTGATCTGGAAAGTTTTGGTAAATGGAGATATACGGGTGGGGATAAAAGCTATGGCGACCTATATTTTTATTCGGTTAAAGGGGCGGCCCAAGCGCAAAATATTCTACCTTATAAAATAGGTGGTCCAGTAACGACTGCTTTGTATAAAAATTGGATCCAAAAATTTCTGGATTATATTATTGTTAATAATTTAAGAATTGATTTTATCAGCTGGCATCATTATTCTAAAAAAACCGACGACTACACTAAGGACATCATTAATTTAAATAAATGGTTGGGAGAAGATCCAAAATATGACCGATACGAAAATTTGCCTAAAATAATTTCGGAGTGGGGTTATGATTCGGAAAAAAATCCGATTGCCGATACCGATGCTGGAGCTGCCCATACAGTTGCCTCTTTAAGAAATTTATTGAATGCTCGTTTGGAGTTATCTTTTCTTTTTGAGATTAAGGACGGACCTAGTGTTTCTTGGGGAATTTTAAACTACGATGGAAGTCCAAAACCCCGTTATAAAGCCCTAAAACTTTTAAACGACTTAGAAGGAAATCAACTAATAGTTGATGGAGAAGGAAGTAATGTCAGCGCCATTGCCAGTAAAACAGAAGAAGATAAAATTACCTTAATTCTAATCAATTATGATGAGTTAGGTCGCAATTATGAAGCGGTTCCAGTAACTTTCAAAAATTTAATTGGAACCAATTACAAGCTGACAAAAACATTCTTGGATGGAAAATCAGAAGTTTCATTAAATTTAAAGCCAGTAATTGGAGAACTAAAATTCAATGGAGAAAAATCAATCATCATGCCAGTTAATACAATCGTCGAGTTAGAGTTGGTTAAAATAGAATAAGTTCATTATTTTTTCAAAATCATTGTTGGTATGGGAATATTTTTTCCAGCTTCTTTAATTTGCATTAATCCTTCAGAAACAGTCTGATTAAGATACATAATCTTCCGGTAAAGAAAAAACTCACCGAGAAATAGAAGCAAAAAACTGCTTAAAACTACAATCAACATTGTCATCATGTGACCTTTAATATAGCGATTAATTTTTTGTTCCATAAATTTTAAACTGATAATATATACAGTATAATAAATCTATGTTAGTTTCAATAGCGGTTCGTTCAGTCATCGTTTACTTGTTTGTGATACTCGCGATTAGGCTTTTTGGTAAAAAAGAACTTACTCAACTTTCCGTCGTTGATTTAGTTTTTATTTTATTGATTAGTAATTCTCTACAGGCGGCCATGGTGGGAAATGATGTGACTTTAACCGGCGGGTTGGTGGCAGCTGCATCATTATTTATTGTTAATTGGATTTTAAAAAATTTAATCTATAAATCAAAAAGAATCAGTGAAACAATTCAGGGTAGTCCGATATTATTGGTCTACCAAGGCAAAATTTTTCATAAACATCTGGAAAAAGCCCAAATATCTCATGATGAATTGGAGGCGGCCATAAGAGAGCATGGAGTTAAAAATATCTCCGCAGTTGATCTGGCTATTCTTGAAGTTGACGGCAACATCAGCGTCCTTTCCAGCAACTTTTCCAGAAAAACCAAGAAAAGACGCATTCAGAAATCACTGAGTTTTGGTAACTAAATTAATTATCTT
>CAYHOJ010000042.1:0-6473 GCA_964358305.1 uncultured Gammaproteobacteria bacterium
AAGTTTATAAAATAAAACTTTCTTGGTGTAAACTTTCTTTTATGAAAAATTCTCAATTTGAGATTTTAATTGATTTATAAACTTGTTAACTTCCATCATTCCTAAATCCTTCCCCTCGCGTGTCCGTATTGTAATCATTTGAGACAAGGCATGCCTTGTCTCTACACTTGATTGCATTTCCTTTTCTCCAATTATAATCATAAAAGGTACTTTTTGCAAGGTGGACTCACGGATCTTTCCTCCAAGCGATTTATTGTCCGCGTTTAACTCGACCCGAATATTATTTTTTTCCAATTCTTCTTTGACTTTTTGAGCCGGATCCAAGAATTTTTCTGAAATCGGTAAAATTGCCACCTGAACCGGTGAAAGCCATAGTGGAAAAGCGCCGCCATAGTGCTCAATGAGGAAAGCCATGGTTCTTTCAAAAGCGCCAAGTGAGGCACGATGAATTACGACAGGCTCTTCTTCTTTCCCTTCTTTATTAATAAATTTAAGTTCGAATCTTTTTGGCATGACAAAATCATATTGCACGGTAAAGGCGGTGTCTTCCTTGCCATTGACATTTTTCATCTGTACATCAATTTTAGGCCCGTAAAAAGCCGCCTCGTTTTCCGCTTCGTAATATGGAACAGTTTGATTTTTAAGCACTTTTCTTAAAATTTCTTCGGCATAATCCCACATCTTGTCATCTTTATAATACTTTTTGGTATCAGTTCTTAAACCAAGTGAAAGTCTAAAGCGAAAATCAACACCAGCTTTTAATCCTAAAGCCTTGTTAACGAAACTAATCAAGTCTAAAACCTTATTGATTTCTTCTTCAGCTTTGTCTTTTGGAGTGATAATATGGGCGTCTGACAACAAGAAAGTTCTGACTCTTATTAGACCTGTCAACTCGCCGCTTTTTTCGTAACGGAATTGGGGTGATATTTCGGCAAATCGTATCGGCATTTCGTGATAAGAATGCGGCTGGGTTTTAAACAAAGCAAAATGATGAGGACAGGTCATCGGCCGCAATATTAGTTCTTCATCATCAACGATCATTGGTGGATACATCGTCTCCTTATAATACGGATAATGACCCGAGGTACGATATAAATCAACCTTGGCAATCGGCGGAGTCGAAACATGCTGATAATCCCGCCTTATTTCTTCATCAACAATGAAACGTTCAAGAATGCGTTTCAAAGTCGTTCCTTTAGCGGTCAACATGGGCAAACCTTTACCAACTAAATCGGAAAAAGCAAACAGACCTAAATCTTTACCCAACTTTTTATGATCTCTTTTTTTTGCTTCTTTCTGTTGCCAAAGATAATTATCAAGTGCTTCTTTTGTTGGGAAAACCGTCCCGTAAATACGAGTTAACATTTTATTTTTTTCGCTTCCTCGCCAATAAGCACCGGCAACAGAAAGCAGTTTGAAATTTTTTAATTCTTTTGAAGGATTCTCGACATGACCCATTTTACAAAGGTCTAAGAAATCACCCGGGTCGTTTGTATGCAATTTTTTTCCTTGTTTGGAAAATTCCGTTGCCATCTCTACTTTATATTTGTTTTTTTTGAATAACTTCTTTGCTTCTTCAAGAGTCACTTCTTTGAATAAAAATTTCTGCCAAGTTGGTAATATTTCCTTCATTTTCGCTTCGATTTTAGGAAAATCAGTTTCTGAAATAATCCACTTACCCATATCGAAGTCCTGGTAAAACCCGTTTTCTATAGCAGGGCCAATCGCATTCAACGCCCCGGGAAATAATTGCTTAACCGCATTAGCCAACAAATGTGCGCACGAATGCCTGAGATTATCTAAATTGTTTTTGTCCATAATATTATTTATTATATAGAACTTTTAATAAAAAACAGAAACATAATTTTTCACTTCAATCGTTTAATCGATTGAAGTGCATAGTTATTAAGCTTTTTCTAGTGATTGCCTTAAATCTTCAATTAGATCCTCAATATTTTCTATTCCAACGGATATTCGCAATAAGCCGTCTGACAAACCAATTTTTTCTCTTTCTTCTTTTGGTATCGATGCATGAGTCATCGAGGCGGGATGATCAATCAACGATTCGACTCCCCCCAAGCTTTCTGCCAACGGAAAGTACTTGAGTGAATTAAGAAATTTTTTAACATCATATTTTTCCTTTAACTCAATTGATAACATACCGCCTGGTCGAATCATTTGTTTTTTTACAATTTTTTTTTGATCGCCAGTAAATAAACCTGGATAGTAAACTTTTTTTATTTTTTTATGTTTGTTTAAAAACTCAGCGATTTTTTCTGCATTATCAATATGCCGTTTCATTCGTAATTCCAATGTTCGCAGGCCTCGTAAAGTCAACCAAGAATCAAAGGGTGAAAGAATGGCCCCGATCGCGTTTTGCAAAAATTTTAATTTAATATAAAGATCCTTATTGCTTGTTGTCAAAGCCCCTCCTATCACATCGCTGTGACCGTTAATATATTTTGTCGTCGAATAGGCAACAATATCAGCTCCTAATTGGGCAGGTTGTTGGATAATTGGCGATGCAAAAGTGTTATCAACCACTAATAATGATTGATATTTTTTAGTTAATTTTGACAATCGTAAAATGTCAACGACCTTTAACAAAGGATTTGTTGGAGTCTCTACCCAGACAATTTTTATCAAACCAGTTTTTAATATATTCTCAGTCTTATCATAATCAGTTAGATCGGAGATTTTGTATCTAATACCTTGATTGCCAGCAATTCGAACAATAAAACGATATGTCCCTCCATAAGCATCGCTTGAAAATAGTATTGACTCATTTTTTTTTAACAAAGCTACGATGTTAGCCAATGCAACTGAACCGGAACTGTAAGCTAAACCAAAGGAATTACCATCAAGTTTAGCTAAAGTTTGTTCTAATATAACTCTCGTCGGGTTGACTGTTCTCGAATAATCATATTTACCAGTATTCCCCGACTCAAATGTTGTTGTTAAATGAATTGGCGGAATGATTGCGCCGTCTTCCTTATTTGGTTTGTAATGTGTGTGTAGAACCTTGGTTGTAAAACCTTTCATATATTTTTATTTATCCATTCATCGTTGTAAAACTTTGAAAGATAACTTCTTCCCGAATCGGGAAAAATAATAACGACCAAACCATTCTTTAATTTCTTTACTAATTTTTGGGCGGCATAAAGGGCAGCACCGCTTGTCCCACCGGAGAGAATTCCTTCACTTTTTGCTAATTTTCTGGCCGTTAAAAAGGCTTGTTTATCACTGACGGGAATGACTTGATCAACAATCGAAAAATCCATTGTTTCTGGGACAAAATCTTCGCCTATCCCTTCCATCTTCCAAGTCTTAAGGGCATTTTTATATTTTCCAGTTTTAAAATATTCGTAAAAAATTGATCCAATAGAGTCAACTCCAATAATTTTTATATTGGAGTTTTTCTTTTTTAAAAATTTGCCAATTCCACTTATTGTCCCTCCTGTTCCCATACCAATTACTACGTGGGTAACTTTTCCTTTTGTTTGTTTCCATATTTCCGGTCCGGTTGACTGAAAATGTGTTTTTGGATTGTCAGGGTTATAATACTGATTTGGGTGAAAAACATTTGAAGTTTCTTTTACTAATTTTTCCGTTACTTTATAATAACTTCTTTCGTCTTCCGGTGGAACTGCGGTAGGAGCAACGACTACTTTTGCTCCATAAGCACGTAATAGATTTCGTTTTTCCTCACTTACTTTATCAGGGATTACTAAAACGGTTTTATACCCCTTGACGGCCGCTGTCATAACTAATCCTATCCCTGTATTACCTGCCCCCGTTGCTTCAATGACTATCCCATTTTTAGTTAATTTTTTACTTTTTTCCGCCGAATTGATCATTTCCAGTCCGATTCTATCTTTAATACTTCCACCAGGATTAAAGAATTCTAATTTTGCCAATAAAATAACTTTAGGATTAGGATTTAATTTGTTGATTTTTACTAAAGGTGTATTGCCTATCAACTCTAATATATTATTGTATATCATAATAAAAAAGCCCTCCTTTCGGAGGGTAACCTTTACACAAAAGTACGCCTCCTAGAGAAGGGTGGTACAAGTGCAAACTAAAACGATTTGAATTTTCATAATCTTAAATATACACCTTAATTTACCAAAATCAAGCGCTGATTGTCAAAAAACCTTTTCCTCTTCAAATGCTTTTAACAACTGGTCAATATCTTTTTTTGTATGGACAGCCGAAATTTGAACTCTTATCTCATCACGTCCTTTTGGTACAACCGGAAAGCTGATGTTGGTTACAATAATATTTTTTTTAAAAAGTTTTTTTACTAAATTGCTCGTTTTGATTGGATCACCAATTAAAACTGGTTGAATAGGATGAGATGAGTCGGTTGCAAACAAGTAGCCCACCGTTTTCATCTGTTTTTTAAAATATATAACATTCTCTCCTGAATTTTTTAGTAATTTTTTTCCAGCTGGCTTATCTAAAATCTCAATTGATTTTAGAGCAGCGCCGGCTGTGCCAGGAGGAATTGAGTTTGAGTAAATATAAGTAGCCGCCGATTCTCTCAAATAGTCAATAATTGTTTGATTGGCAACCACATATCCTCCGTCCGCCCCAAAAGCCTTGCCAAAAGTACCAATCAGGACATCGGCTTTAACGCCTTCTACCTCTTCAACCCCGCGTCCGGTCTTTCCGGCAATCCCAACTCCATGGGCATCGTCAACCACAAGTAAAACTCCATTTTCATATTCTTTATCAAATTTATCAATAATTACTCTGATATCTTTAAGCTTTTGATATTCGCCTAACATGCTGAAAACTCCATCGGTTACAACTAAAGCCCTTTTATAAATTTTTTTATTGGCCTCAAGGATTGTTTCTAGATTATCTGGATCCATATGTCTAAAAATTGCCCTCTGTTCTTTAGGTAAATTGGCGACTCTTATACCGTCAATGATACTACGATGATTTAAAGCATCAGAAATAACAATCACGTTATTATCAACTAACGAATCCTTGTTTTGTCCGGCAATCAGACAATATAAAACCGCTAAATTAGTCGCAAATGAAGAAGAAAAAACCATCGCATCATCGCGTTTATGAAAAAGAGCAAGAGCTTTTTCAAGATCTCTATGTATTCTAAGACTTCCGGAAATAAATCTGACTGCTCCCGGTCCGGTACCATAAATTTCTGAAGCTACTCGCTCTGCTTTTTTCAAAAGAGGATGATGACGTAAACCCAAATAATCGTTTGAATTGAAAACCTGATATTTTTCTTTACCGATAATTGCTTTTGGTGACTTTTCTTTTGTAAAGCCGGCAATAATTTTTTCAAAACGTTTTGAAGTTTTTGCTTTATCAATTCTATCAATCTCCTGATTTAATACCGAAAAAAAGTTTTTACGTGACATATTATTTTTCCAATTTAATTTTTAACTGAGACAACATGATTTTGGTCATTTTTTTTAAGATCGTACTTATGATTCCATCCCCAGTCTTTTCTTGCTTGTGAATCGTCTATCGACTTTGGCCAAGAATCGGCTATTTTTTGCCTGTGATCTGGTTTATAATCGCATTTGAAACCTGGTGACAATTTTTCAATTTCATCAACCAGTTCTACTGGAGTAAAATTAATGGCTCCAAAGTTATAACTGGTACGAACGGTAATTTTTTTGGCCGGTGCCTCCATCAGTTTTATCGTTCCGTAAATTGCATCATCAATATACATCATTGGCAATCTTGTATCTTTTTTTAAAAAACAGGTATATTTATTTTCCTTAATGGCGCCATAGAAAATATGAACCGAATACTCGGTTGTCCCGTCGCCCGGCGGTGTTTTATAACCAATTAACCCGGGATAACGAAGACTGCGGCTGTCAACCCCGTATCTTAAAAAGTAGTACTGGCATAAAAGTTCACCGGCCACTTTATTAACTCCGTACATAGTCGTTGGCTCAAGTATCGTTCTTTGAGGTGTATTTATCTTGGGAGTGGTTGTTCCAAAAGCGGCAATCGAACTTGGCCAAAAAAGCTTAAATTTATATTTAACAGCCAAATCAAGGATAGTCTTTAAACTTCCTAAATTAATATCCCAAGCAAGATCGGGATTTTTTTCACTGGCAACGGACAGAAGGCCGGCCAGATGATAAACTGTATCAATATTATATTTTTTAATAATTTTTTCTAAATTATTTTTATCACGGACGTCTCCCTTTTCCGAAATAACATCAAACTGACTATGACTTGTTTTATGAGAAAGAGTAATAATATCATTTTTCTCATACTTTTTGCGAAGTGCCAAAACCAAATCAGTACCGACCAAACCGTAGGCCCCAGTGATCAGAATTTTTTTCATGGTGGACTCGACTGGATTTGAACCGGTGACCTCTTCAATGTCAATGAAGCGCTCTAAACCGCTGAGCTACGAGTCCTATTATAATAGTTTACCAAATAACTTACCTTTTTTATATTCCATTATTTTAGCCTCGTAC
>CAYHOJ010000043.1:0-6410 GCA_964358305.1 uncultured Gammaproteobacteria bacterium
AAGTTGTAGTATTAGTAGTTTAATCCAGCGTAAAATAAAAGTCAACATTAAGTTTTCACCAGCTTCCTCCTCCACCTCCACCGCCTCCTCCACCGGAAAATCCCCCGCTTGATCCCGAGGAAAAACCGCTTGAAGATCTGGTCGGCATTGCCGCTGTTGCAAAGCTCTTCATGGAAGAATTTAAACCGTTAACTAATAAATAGCTATTAAAATTTGAGGAAGAGTAACTGCGGTACCAGTTCGGTTGAGAAATATTAAAACTTTCAAATCGTTTTGCCCAGATTCGCTCTACTCCAAAGGCAACCGCAAACGGCAACAGCTTCTCAAACATCAATTGCTTGTCTGCTTGGAATTCTAACTGTCTTTGTTGACTTCCTAAAAAGTTTTTTAAAGAAAACGCCACATTCTTTGCCTCGACTCCAAAGACGGTTTTCCTTGGCATCGCCCTTCCAAAAAGAAAGGCTACAATTGCCAAAAAGAAATTACCGGTAAAAAGGGCAATTCCGGCTACAACATAGTATCCCGTCCGTGTTGTTTGCGGATTTTTGTCAAATAACTTATCTTCAACCACTTGCTCATATATTTCATTTTTTATTTGCTCCACTTCAGAAGCCAATTTCTCATCTTTGATTCTAATTTCTTCATCACCGCTAAAAAACTTTGTCAAAATAGTTTTTTCGTAAGTCAATAAACTACTGTCAACGTTTTTACTTTTAATTAAGTAAAAATCACCCTTCTTCCTTTCATCAATTATTAAATATCCACGCCGGGCAAGATCAACGATTGTGGCCGAAATATCTTTCATATCAACCGTTTCATCGCCCAATGTACCAACTTCCCCTGGTGTCAAAAATCTTTTTCCATCTTGGGTTTTCGGCGGATCAAACCAAGCGCTTGTTATACCAACTGTTGCCTTCGGATCACGTCCGTACTTTAACCAACGGTAAATAATATAAAAAGGTAAAAAAACATACCACATTAGTCCAATAAGACCCATTAGCCCTATCACCAACTTACCGACCCATGTTTCCCAAAAGCTGACAAACTCTTTCGGCTCCAAAACGGCTACAATGTTTTTTGGAAAACTAATTACAACCGTCAATCCCTCCTCAGCTAATAATACCCTGTTTGATTTAAAAGTATCAAGGTAACTACAATCAGAGGTCTTACTTCCAGATACACCTGTATAACAAGTAGTTTTTACGTCTTCTTTTTTAATTTCTTGAGGCCATACAACCTGCGAGGTTGTACTGGCAATCGGAACTTTCCATTCGTTTCCGGTAACATTCCAATAAAGTTCATCATGATCGGAAAAATAGGTCAAAGCCCCGGCCACTTTATAGGAAATAATGTAATTATGAATTCCGGTGATTAACTTGTCAGCATCTCCTATTTTTAGCCTAATATTTTTTTCGTTGATGTTGGATGTTGAAAACTGATAGCCGTTACCTTTTTCATCGACTACTGAAAAACTACTAAACTCTAACTTATATTTCTTGCCATCTTGATTCGTTTTTATAAAGTTAATATCCCGGTAGATTCCGTGTTTTTGTAAAGAATCAAAGTCATAATTTATTATTTCTTTAATATCAATCGTTCCATCTTGATTAACATAAATTTCAGAGGCAAATGATTTTATATGTTCACCCACAGCCCCCTCAATCTGTGCCGAAATAGGAAAAGTAAGAACAAAAAATAAAAGAAGACCAATTAATATTTTTTTCATAACTAAATATTAACATAAAGTAGAAATAACTATTAATAAGATTTTCAATAAATTCAACTAATCAATAATTTCTCTTTTTTTTATTTTGTCATTATTTATTGCTTGAAAAAGCGCAGGTATAAATTCTTCACTATTGGAAAAAGATACTGGATAATAGTTTTCGCCACCAACTGGTTGGTGAAAAGGAGGAAATATATCATCATTAATAAGTAATGTTTTTTGAGATGCAGTAAAACTACTAGGACTGTCAAGCAATTTTGTCCTAGTAATCTCTAAATAAACTATTTCGACCTTATTGTCTTTCAGCCTTAAGGCAATACTATTGACATTTTGTCCGCCGGTAAGGGTCATTCCTCCCTCAACAAGAAGTATACCTCCGTTCGGGTTTACCAAACTTAATGCATTTTTGATCATTTTTGCCCTATCTTGATAATTCCCTAAACAAGCGACGGTTCCCTGAAGTGTAACTAAATCGGCCTTTGGAATGTCAGGAACGGTATTTACCAAATCAATATTTCCAATTAATCTTTTTTGTTTTACCAGATTGTTACACCAAGAAACTAAATTATTAACATCATCAGTAGCTAAAGTCGTACTATCTGGTACTTCGTCACCATTTTTGTCAATAAAAACCCCTTTTTCTGTCCTGACAAATCTTGTAACTACTATTTTTGCCTGATCATTTTTTATTTGATCTAAAGATAATTTGTCAACACCAATAATATCTGTAGATATTCCGTTTTTACCAAACATATTCCCCATTTCCCATGCCGCTCCCCCTAAGATACCGAATCCCAGACTTGTAATAGTTAAGTTCTTTTTACCAGACAATCTAAAATAATCTATTAGGGCTCGATAATCATATCTCCCAATTATCTCCCTTACCTTATTTTCCGGTTTTGCAAAATCCAGAAAAGACGAATCTTTAAGGCATTGATGCAAAAGTTTTATCCATTCTTCCGACGAAGTTTCATCCTGATTTTGTGGCATTAAACCATTGTTTTCCATTGTCCGTATCAAATGATCATGAATATATAATATGCCATTTTCTTTGCCGGTAATCATATTTTTTGCAATCTCCCCAAGCCCAAGCAGATATCTACCGGCAAATTGGATATCCTTGTCCTGATCAGGAAAATATTCATGAGGATTTGTCTGTAATTTTAATAGAAGTATTTTCATATCCTTAATTTCTCTGAGTCCGCTCATAACAATATCATCCCCAAATTCTCCAGAACCAGCTTCCATTGTACCCCCAAACGTCTTTTGGTTAGATACGATACTGTAAAATGCATTCATTAAATTAGGGGTAGTTTTTTTACTTGATTCGAAGCCATCAAAATTTGCTTTTAAATGATTTAAATATAGATGGCGAATATTTGCGTTTAAACTATCATCATCCATTTGCGGGTATAGTACTTCATGAACATAAGAAGGATATTTTAAAATCCTAAATATCGTCTCTCCATATTTTTCAAGAAGATATGTTTTTACATAATCCGGAGAATCAATCAAATTTGTGGAGACAAGTTGCGCTCCTACAATTTTTGATGTTAGTTCATAATTTATTTCTTCTTCTAATCTTGTAGTAGCTATCGCATGAACAAAATGATTTATCAGAAGAGACGCAATTTTTGCTTCAAAGTTAGGGTTAGGCTCTATTCGAACACATTCAGATTTAGCTTGCTCATACCACAAGACGTAAGGTATGGTGTCAGTCGCGTAACCAGATTTTAGATTTTCAGCCTCAGGATAAAAACCAAGTAAAGATATCATCGCCCCCTGATTTGGAAAACCTAATTTGGCCCATTCTTCCATTCGACTATTTAATCCTACTTCGAGCAGTTTTGGTACCCTTTTGAGAAAAGTGTCACTACTAACTTTGTAACGCAAAATATGTCCAGATAAAACAGCCGGATTTGTTGTATATATAGGTGCTCCTAATTCAGTTATTGACATATTTTTAGTATTATCAGTCTAAAACTTTGATATTTTCTATATTTTTATCCTATAATATTATATCAAATTGTGCCTGGATATCAAGCTAAGAGCGTAGGGACTAGGGGTTTGAATTCAAACTTTGCAATTTCTTGTTTCAGAAGCATTAGGGTTTCGCTTTTTAATCTTGATCTAATTTTTCTAAAACTCTCTGGCTGAAGCAGAAAATTCAGGTCTTCATCAATTACTTTGTTATCAATTTTTTTATCAATGAATTTAATCAAATCTTTAAAATAGTCAATTGAATTTTTACCTGTCCTCTCTTCAATAATTTCATTTCTATATCTATATCCATTAATAAAACAATGATGAATGTCATAAAGATCACGTCCGGCAATTGTTTTGGTTTTTTTATAACGATCGGTTATTGCCACCAATTTATTGGCAAACATCGTCTCGATGGTTTGACAATTGACAAACCGATCAATTTCTGAAAGATATTGTGGTTTATAGATATTTGATTTATAAATATTATAAATAAAACTCAACTTTATTGAGTTACGAAGTCCCTGTTTTGACCGATATTTCAAGATGTAATACAAGGTTTTTGAACTTTTTTTATCTATCTCTAAATCTAATTTCTTAAAAATATTCTTTAATTCAGCACCAATCTCATTTTTTGAAGTGTTTTTTTCTAAATCAAAATCCAAATCTATGGAAAAGCGATCTAAAAATCCAAGCATTGAAGTAGCTGTACCTCCTTTAAAAAATACATGTTTTGAAATATCAGAGTCAATTATGGCCGTAAGTAAACGAAATAGTTGAATTTTATGAAAAACATCATCGCGTTTAGGTAATATCATAGATACCCAACCTCCTTTTGTATTTCTTTCACCTTTTTCCAATTAATAACTTTTCTATTATCAAAGTAATAATTTGGATTGAAATAAAGAATGTCTACAACTGCTCGCTCCAAACTGGCGATAGCCACACCACCAATAATATCTATACCACGGTCGTTGTATAGATAATCATCTTTTAATTTACGTATTAAATAAAGCTGATTTTCTATATTTTTTTTCTCCGTTACATTACTGATAACTGTCATATAATTCCCTTTTTGAAAAATTGCTCCGTGATCAAATAAAACAGTCTCACAACTAATATAACAAAATCTATGAAGTGCACCTTGAATAATTTTGTATGAATCGATCTGATTAATAGGTACGGTCGAATAAAAACCTTTATGAATTGGAATTAAAATTCCCTTTTTTATATATCTTTTAATTGTTGTGTATAGAGTATTTTTGTTATCTATATTCCATAGTAATGCTAGATCAGCTGTATGAAATAATTGCCTTTTTTGCTTCAATAATATATCTATTCTGTACATATATGTACAGAATAAACTACTAATGATATTTAGTCAAGCGATTATATATTAAGGTCCGTCCTTATAAGGACGGACCTTGTATAATAAACGGATGAATTATAAATTAGCTCCGGAAATTAAAAGACAAATAAGGGTTTTGATTAAGGAATTAAATTTTACCCATATTAAACCAAATCAAATTTGGTGTATCCGAAGTTTTGATGCCAAAACACGTGCCTATGCCCGCATCTGGGGAATGTCTCGCCTATTTAAGGAAGTGGCCGGACTTGAACCAAACTATATTATTGAAGTAATCGCCCAAAGATTTGATAAACTGCAGGAAAGAGAAAAAATTAAAACGTTAATTCATGAGTTAATGCATATTCCAAAAACTTTTTCCGGAGCTTTATTATCTCACCGCGGACCACATCATGAAATTAACGACCGGGAAGTGGAGAAGATCCTCCAAAATTTAAATAAATAATTTATGAAAAAAATTACTATCATTATTGTTGCTATTTTTTTAGCATTTGGAACGTTTTATTTATTAAGAACCGCCCAGTTTTCCAAAAAAACCAATAATACGCCTTCTTCAAAACTAAAGTTAGAACAAACTGTCTACAATTTTCTCCTTTTGGGATATGGCGACGGAGCCCACGAAGGAACTTATTTGACTGACACGATAATGGTTGCTCATGTTGACACAAAAATAAAAAAAGCCACTCTTATTTCTATTCCCCGTGATCTTTGGGTAAAATTGCCAACAAAGTCTGGAGCTGATTTTCATACAAAAATTAACTCTCTATATCAGTTGGAACTTTTTCCCAAGGATTATCCTGACCTTAAACAAATAAAGGCAAAAACGATTATTTCCAAGATTATCGGTCTTCCAATTGATGGTTATGTCAGCGCTAATTTTGAAGGCTTTACCAAAGCGATTGATATTTTGGGAGGAATCGATATTGATATTAAACGATCATTCACTGATCCAGAGTACCCAATTACAGGCAAAGAAAAAGAATTATGTGATAAGGATACTGAAGAGTTGTTCAAAAAAGCAGAACCATTTATTACTCCTGGATTTGATCCCGATCAGCGCAATCAACAATTTAAAGATAATCCAAAGTTAGAAGAATTTGTTAAAAATGCTACCGATTCACCGGAACTTGCCTTTCCCTGCCGTTACGAAAAATTAGAATTTAAAAAGGGTCCAAATCATATGGATGGAACTACTGCTCTAAAATTTGCCAGGTCCCGTCATTCACCTGACGACGGAGATGATTTTAATCGAGCCATCCGCCAACAACTGGTAATTGAAAGTATAAAAGATAAAGTTATTAGCTTTGGTTTTATTCCCAAAATAATTCCTTTAAT
>CAYHOJ010000044.1:0-5928 GCA_964358305.1 uncultured Gammaproteobacteria bacterium
TTAAAGAATTTTTAATATCTGGGGTGATCGAGGGGATTTGAACCCCCAACATTCGCCTCCACAGGGCGACGCTCTACCAGTTGAGCTACGACCACCTACCAGATATCAAAAATTCTTTTTAAATAATTTATCTCTTAGTTCTCGTCCAACTCCACTTTTTAAATATTTTTCTAATATTCTTGCTTCAACTCTATCTTTACAAATCTGTACAAACACTAATTTAAACGGACCTCTATATTTAGTTGACATCGTCGCATCATATCCATGATTATGTTTCTTTAATCTATCTTCGATATTATTAGTTATTCCAGTATAAAATTCGTTATCTTTCTTACTTTGTAATATATAGGTAAAATACATTTTTTCAATTAGCGACGCTCTACCAGTTGACCTGCCTGCCGGTTTACCCGCCGTCAGGAGGGCAGGCAGGGCTACAGCCACCAGTAGTCAAATTATAACTTATCTTCACAAAATTTTTATGTATAATTAAAAACACCTTGCCCTGATAGTTTAGTGGTAAAACAAACCCTTGGTAAGGGTTAGACTGTGAGTTCGATTCTCACTCAGGGCTCCATCACAATGCAAATCATCAAACCACTTGAAACAAAACCAGATCGGTCAGCGCTTTTTAAAGGAGTGTTTTTAGTTACCGTAATTACCACAGGTATTTTGTTGGATAAAATATTTTTGAAAAAATCACAAGACATTCCCAGTATTTTAGGTAAAACTCAGGAAATAAAATTACAAACCCAAGAAAAAATAGTTAAAAAAGTTCAAGAAAGTGATTTGATAAATGATTCAATAAAAAAAGCCGAAGAAGTTGGAGGGACAATTTTAGGGGAGGCGAAATCTTTTGTCTCCGATGTTATTTATAATAGTTCAATAGGTAAAGTGGTTGATCAGATTGATAAGTTGCCGAAAGACCAACAGGAAAGGATTAAAGAACAAATTTGTAAATAATATTATTAATGGATAACCATGATTATTTATTCATTGAATTTTCTCTTTTGTTTTGTTATCCTTTTTACACTTAATTAATAAAAGCTCGGTACCATATTTTTTGAACGCCACACCCCTAAAGGGGCCCCTGGCGATTATCAAAAAATACTATTACCTCGCTTTAAATAAATATGGATATTAAATATTTAGGCCATTCGTCTTTTTTAATTAAAACAAAAACTGCCAAAATCGTTACCGATCCTTTTGATCCGGAGATGGTTGGTCTGAAATTTCCTAAAACTGAAGCTGATGTTGTCACCATCTCTCACAACCACAAAGATCATAATCAATTTAAAAATGTCTCTGGCATCAATGGGGTAAATCCTTTGATTATAGATATGCCGGGAGAATTTGAAAAGATGGGAGTAAGAATTTTTGGTTTCCAGACTTTTCATGACAAAACTCAGGGCGCAGAACGAGGCGAAAATATTCTTTATAAATTTGAGTCGGAAGGAATTTCCGTCCTTCACTGTGGAGATTTAGGTGTAATTCCGGAAGAAAGTTTTTTGGAGACAATCGGTGAAGTCGATATTCTTATGATTCCGGTCGGTGGAATTTATACAATTGATGCTGAAGAAGCGGTTAGTTTAGTAAAAAAAATTGAACCGTCAATCGTTATTCCAATGCACTATGGCTCGGGTAAATTAGCTCCTGTCAGCGAATTCACAAAAAAATTCGGGTTAGATAATCCGATTCCATTGCCAAAATTAGTTTACAAAAAAGAAGAAATCGAGCAGGAGATGAAGGTTGTGGTGCTGGAAATTTAGTTGAAACTAGTTATAAATTGTTATAAATGGTTTTAACTGTATTGACTATTTTTAACTATTTTAAACTATTTATAACTAATCATGGCTACACCTGACAGTCTTAAAGTTCCCCCGCATGATCTTGATGCGGAAAGGTCAGTCTTGGGCGCTGTCCTGATTGATTCCGGCTCTATTAATTTGGTGGCAGAATTTTTGAAAGCAGAACATTTTTACAGTCGAGAACATCAACTGGTCTATTTGGCGATGATTACTCTCTTTGAGAAACAGCAACCGATTGACGTCGTCACCATCCAAGATGAGTTGAAAAAAACCGATTCCTTAAAACAAATTGGCGGAAAAAACTATCTATCTGATTTAATTAACGCCGTTCCCACATCCGCCTACATAGAGCAATACGGTCGGATAGTCAAAAATCACTTTGTCAAAAGGCGCTTGATCCAAATGTCTTCCCGGTTAGTTGAAAAATCTTTTGATACCAAAGGGGACGTAAAAAAATTATTGGACGACGCTGAGACGGAAATATTTGCTCTTTCTCAAGAACATCTTCACCGCGATTTTATCCAACTGAAAGAAGTTCTGGCTGAAAGCTTTGAACGGTTGGAAGAATTTGTCAAAAAAGGTTCTCATCTGAGAGGTGTATCGACGGGATTTGTTGACCTCGATAATAAATTGGCTGGAATGCAGGATTCAAATTTGTTGATTCTAGCAGCCCGTCCAGGAATAGGAAAGACAACTATGGCTTTGAATATTGCTTTACAAGCGGCCACAAAAAACAAAACCCCGGTTGGTTTTTTTTCTCTCGAGATGAGCAAGGAAGAATTAGTCGATCGTTTACTGGTTGGTCAGGCTGATATTGATGCATGGAGATTAAAAACAGGTAGATTGTCAGAAGATGATTATAAAAGATTAACTGAGGCGATGGGAGATCTATCTGAAGCGCCAATTTTTATCGATGACACACCGGGTGCTTCGATTTTAGAAATGAGAACCAAGGCAAGGAAACTTAAAATGGAAAAAGATATTAAACTTTTGATTGTTGACTATCTTCAGTTAGTTGACGCCGGCCGTCGATTTGATTCGAGAGTTAACGAAGTTTCTTTCGTTTCTCAAAATTTAAAAAATCTGGCCCGCGAACTTAAAATTCCTGTTCTAGCAATTTCTCAGTTGTCCCGGGCCGTTGAGCAACGAGGGACCCGCAAGCCTCAACTTTCTGATCTTCGCGAAAGCGGTAGTATCGAGCAGGATGCCGACGTAGTCATGTTTTTGTATTTGGAACAGGAGTCGGAAGATATTTTGGATCAGAATAAAAAAATCGTTAAGCTCTACATTGCCAAGCATCGCAACGGCGCCACCGGAGAAATGGACTTAATGTTCCGGGGGGATAGGGTTAAGTTTTATAGTGTGGAGAAATAAATTCTATTTTATTGTGGAATTAATTTAGGCAATTGAAAATTTCCTACTTTTATTTGATCTATAAGATTTATAAAGGTTGTTTGTAAATTAATAAATCTGGGTAAATTTTCAACTGAATAAGGTAGTATCTCTGTTGAAAGATTATCATTATGGAAATTACTTCCGTCATGTCTCGGTAGAATTTCACTGTCAAAATATCTATATAAATGATACGTTCCTTTTTCATCTTTTTCATCCCTTGCCAATACATCTAAACAATCATAACCATATCCGAATTTATAATCAAATTCATTATGTAAATTAAATAATGGAGCGTCATTGTAACCCTCTTTAGGAATATCTGACATTAAAGCTAGGCTATAAAAATTAAAATTAGGTTTTTTATAACCAAGAAAAATTACCTCACTCTTTACAGCTACAAAACACCTCTTACTATCTAGTGATTGATATACTCGTACTTCATTTGGTTCGGAATAACCATTATGTAAACGTTTAAATTTATCGTGTATAGTCCTACTATCATCAATATAATCAAAAAAATTGTATAACTTAGTTGATTTTGATTCTGCCATAAAAAATAGTATTTGAATTAATAATAAATGTTATAGGATATTATATTAGGAATATAGTTATTAGTCAATTATTTACAACATAATCACTTGACAAGTACGATAAATGAAGCTATAATGGGCTATTATTTATGTTGTTAATATACAACAACACTATGGATGATTTATTTATTCAGCTTGGTTTAAGCAAAAAAGAGAGTAAAGTTTTTCTTGAGCTTATATCTCTCGGAGCCAGTCCGGTCAGCACTTGGGCAAAGAGAAGCGGTGTCAATCGATCGTCGATGTATGTAATCTTGGAAAGATTATTGTCTGAAGGCTTGGTAACGACGTTTATTCACAAAGGTATTCTTCACGTTCAAGCAATTTCAATGGCTGAAATACCGGCTCTTCTTTATGACAAAGAAACGATGGTTAAAAAAACCAGAGATCTTTTTATCAGCAATTTACCAGACCTGCAAAAGCTTGAAAAAACCCATAATATCAAACCCAAAGTACGTTTTTTTGAGGGAAAAAGTCGGGTGGAGACGATGTATGAAGAGGTAATAAAGGAAAAATCTTTTAAGGCTTTTTTTCATCCTGAAAGAGTGAAGGCAAGTATGCTAGAATATTTTCATAAAATCCCACAGGCACTCAAAGCCAATGGAGGAAGTGCAAAGGAACTTTTGATCAGTTGCAAAGAAGCTGAAGAATATATTGATCTCTATCAGTCAGCAAAACATCAAATTGCATTGTTACCACATACAATAACTTTCTCATCAGACACGATCATTACCAAACAAAAAATATATTTAATTGGTTACTCAGCGTCAGATGTTGTTGGAACGGAAATTTGGAATGAAGAACTGGCTCAAACTCAATCGATCCTTTTCGATTTTATATGGTCATCAGTTAGCTCGCATTAGATCCCAGAAATCATACATAACAGAGGCAAAGTAGAGGATTAGTAAACTTAAGTCAAAAATAAAAAAATTTCCGATCAATAATGTAACGATTACAGATGTCATTTCCAATGAAAGACCAATTAAAAGCATCAAAAGACCGGTTGTCATATGAGATAAATAACGAGATTTTTCATTTCTATGCTCAGTTTTTTCATAAGTAAAAGCAAAGTTTCCAAAACAAGCGGTTACAGCCAATATGCTTACAGCCACTAACAGGCTTCCCAATACAGATTTATCAGTAAAGACCATATTTCCCAGCGTAGTTTGAATGTGAAAGTAAGTAAAAATGAGAACAACAACTATCAAGACATTTTTTATGACATTTTCCCAAAATGCATTTTTCATATATTGTTTAAACGAATAAATTTATTATGTCAAAAGAATTGTTGATAGTCAAATTTTATAGTGTGGAGAAGTAGTTTTTATTTTACGAGCTTTAAAAAATCTCGAGGAGTCAGTACTATCAGAGGTTTTACAAAAGTTTTAATTTTAGGAAGCATAAAATCTTTCGTGTTATGAGTCACAAGATAACTTACTTTGTTTTTTACAGCAGCAGCAAGGACTGGAGCGTCTTTTGGATTTATAAATTCTTGAAAAGTTGCCATTTCATCAAGAGAAGGGTTATTAACTATATCAAGATTTGATTGCAAAATATAAAAATTAAGTCTTTGTTTACCTAACTGATCTAATCGTGGAATGTTTCTTTTAATTTCGCTTAAGACATATTTTGAAATAAAACCTTTAATTTTATTTTTTCGACAATAGCCCAGAATCAAGGCAGAAGCGCCAAGTTTAGAAAAACTTGCGGATAAAATAACTGAAGTATCAATAAAAACGGTAATCATGGTATGTCCGACCAAATATCTTGGGCTTTTTTGGCTAATGCTTCGGGTAACTGATCATCTTTTACCCATTGTTTAATTTCTTTATTAGTAAAAAGTCTATATTCTATTACTTCCCTTGGTTTAATAACAATTGTTTTTCCTAAGATTTTTACTTTGGCAATGTCTCCGGCCTTGATATCAAGTCTCTCTCTCATCTTTTTTGGTAAAGTAATAAGACCTTTCGGCAAGATTTTAATCCATACCTCGTCTTGGACAGTAGGCTGTAATATTTGCATATTTATTTATAGAAATTCTAACTTTCTATATTATAGACTTTTTGAGAAAGTTGTCAATAGGATTTTCGTGGCGACCGCGTTAAGTTTTATAGTGTGGAGAAATAATTTTATGGTGTAGG
>CAYHOJ010000045.1:0-5924 GCA_964358305.1 uncultured Gammaproteobacteria bacterium
CTTTCTTGGTAAGTAGAACTTGAGCTACTTGTAAATTCTTATCTTTAAAAATCATATTAAAATATGAGGTTAATATTGCTTGACCGATTCCGGCGGCGGCTCGTTTTTTTATTAAGTCTTTATTATTGATATCAATAAAATTAGAACCCAAACCAACGGCACCAGAAATAATCAAAACCAAATTAAACCCAGCTTCTTTTAAAGAAGCTACTTGACTAGCAATATGGCCAACTCTATACTCATCAAGTTTATTTCGTTCAGTCAATAAGACGCTACTTCCGATTTTTATTACAAATATTTTTTTCATAGATTCGATAAACTCACTATAAATATTTTTTCCATCAAAAAACCCTCGCCACTACCATCTATCAATAAAAAATAGATTGGCAAGGACGAGGGTTTATATCTCGTGGTACCACCTTACTTCGACCCAAAAAAATACACTAAACCAATTTAGTGTATATTTCAGGTCCTTTTTTTAGCGCTCCGGTTTTTTAAACCGACACACCTTGGTTTTATTTGTACGGTGTCCTTCCGTCGTACTCATCGTACGCAGCTTGTTTGGCGGGAAACCAAACTTGACGCTTTTGCGAATTGTGAATTAATTATAACAAAAGTTAATTATTTATCAATTGATTTTTTTAAATTTTTTAAATGACATATCGAACAATTTATATTGCTGTAACAGTAAATTTTACTACTTTTGTAGGTTATAAGCGGTTGACAAGAGGAGTTTATAAAGTTATAAAGTTTCAAAGTTCATAAAGAATATGAATATGAAATCGGATAGTTACTAATTATTTAAAAAACACTTATGGCAAGAATATCCAAAAAACCGGTTAATGAGAAATTACTAACTAAAATTTATAAATTATTTTATGAGGTTTTTTCTCGATATGAAGGGCAGGAAGATTTTTTATTAATAATGGATGATATTCTTTCACCTACTGAAAAAATAATGTTGGCAAAACGATTAGCTATTATTTATCTATTAATTAAGAGGGTTGACTATCGTGATATTGCCGATACCTTGAAAGTGTCGACAGCAACAATCCTCTTTTATGCAACAACATTTTATAAACGAAACTCGCGGGTCGTAAATATAATAAATAAAATGCTTAAAAAAGAAAAGGCTTTAAATTTTCTTGATGATTTTTTTGCCAGCTTTATGATTCATCCGGGAGTTTATATTGGTCACTGGCAGTCGTATAGGGATCATCAACAAAAACAAGAAAGCAGAAAAATTTTAGGTTGATTTATATATGTATCAATCTATCAATAGATTGATACATTCATGTTGTTTGAAAAACAAATGAGAATTTTCTAAATAGTTTTTAACTATATTACTACTATATTATTATTGTCAAAATATTTAAACTTCTGATATATTACTAGTATATGGATATAAATTTAACGGTTGAGGAAACCAGGTTAGTTGAGTATTCCAAAAAAGCGATTATTAAATATAATAAAATGCGTCATGTAAATGGTGGGATAGATACTTTATATTCTTTTCTTCTTTCAGATAGTGGAAAGATTTTTGATGGGGCATGTTATGAATCAAATATCTCTCATGCTTCAGTATGTGGAGAAAGATGTGCAATTTCTAATATGGTTTTGCAGGAATCTTATAAAGCTAAAATTAAAAGTATAGTTGTGGCGGATCCTGTTCCGGAAGTTCAAAAAAACAGCACACCACCATGTGGAACATGTAGGCATCTTATTTGGTCTCATGGAGCATCCGAAACAACCGTTATTCTTATTCAATATATCCAAGGTAAAAATGGTTGGACTTTTCCTAAAATAGAAAAATATACTATTAAAGATTTATATCCCCATCCGTATGAACCAACAGAAGGACTTTGGAACAACTGGCAAACAGAGTAATAATTCTAGTCTATGACAACTTATGTCAAATTATTTACCTCTAAATCTCAATTTATCAAGAACTTTTCCCAAAGTCTCCATCGGGCCTGAGGTGTAAGTATCAATGACCAATCGGTAATATTTAGGGTCGAAAAAATTATAGTTGCCGTAATATTTTCTCCATTCACTAAAGTTAATCTCTTCTCTTTCCTTAATATATATTTTTGCCATATCAACTGAGATTTTATCTCGATTGACGACCCGATCAATTTTTACAGCATTATCTTTACAAACGAGAAGAACTCGAAGAGTATTTTCCATATTTCTCGCAAAAAAACCAGCCAGCCAAGCCTCAATAATATAGTGGCCATTTTTTAGAAGCTTTACAGTTCTTTCGTCAATCATATTATGAATTTTTTTATCAGCCAAGTTGGCTGAAGGCTGGACATATTCTTTGGCAAAATCACGGAGAATCTGACCGCCAGAGGTGAACTTCCAACCTTGGGGCTCAAGGTGTGGTTTAAGATTGTCTAAAAGAGTATTTTTTCCGGTTGAGACACCGCCAGAAATAGTGATGTTTTTAAATTTTAAATTCATAGTTCGATTTAACTCACTATGATCCTGAGCGTTAGTCGAAGGATCATAAATAATTTTATCTAAATAATTTAATAATATCATTAACCGTAATAAGAGCGGCTAAAGATAACAACATTATAAATCCTATTAAATTCGTATATTTTTCAAAATTTTTATTTGGTTTTTTTTTAGTAATACCTTCATATAAAACAAAAACTAATCGACCGCCGTCAAGGGCAGGAAAAGGGAGAATGTTTATAATCGCTAGATTCAATGATAGTAGAGCAAGAAATTGAAGGAAGGCATTTCCACCAAATTTTATTGCTTGCCCAGCTAAGTTAGCTATGCCGATCGGACCAGCCACATCAACGTTTTGTTTTTGAAAAGTTATCAAACCAAAAAGTAATTTTCCCAACTCTGAGGCAATTTTAAAAGTAATATTTGAAGCTTCAATTAAACCGTAATATGGAGCAGTATACCATGGATATTTTTTTTCCATATAAGAATTTATGGAAATTCCCAAGGGTCCCTCGCCTTTTGGTGGATTAATTCTAGGAACAAGGTTAATAATTAATTGTTGATCATTCCTTTGAACTAAAAGTTTTATATTTTTACCGGCATATTTTTGAGTCAGAGTAATTAGGGAAGTTGAAGAGGTAAGGGGTATTAGGGATATTGGAGAGATTGGGGGGACGAACTTAAGAATGACATCTTTTTCTTGAAGACCAGCAATCGACGCTGGAGAATTATTAGTTACTTTATCAACAGTTACTTTATTAGTTGGAACTTGTATTCCCTGTGTAACTAAAAATGAAAAAATTAACCAACCCAACAAAAAATTTCCCAGAACTCCACCCAAAACTATTAATGTTTTTTGCCAGGGTTTTTTATTGACAAAGGTGCGAGGTGAGGAATGATGTTCGTTATATTCTTCTCCAAATAATTTAACGAAACCACCTATTGGCAAGAGATTAATAGTATATAAAGTTTCACCCTTTTTTATTCCAAAAAGCTTTGGCGGTAGACCTATTCCAAACTCCTCAACTTTCACACCCATTTTTTTAGCCATTAAAAAATGACCAAGTTCATGTACGAGAACGAGGATAGAAAGGGTGATGATAAAAATTAGAACAGTCATTGTTATATTGCTAAATTGTTATACTGTTTTACAACAATATAACCATATAACAGTTTAACAATATATTTACACTTCCATTATTTCTTTTTCTTTATTTTCTTTAATAACGTTTATTTCTTCCATAAACTTAGTTGATTGAATGTCAATTTCCTTTTCTAAACGATATTTTTCATCCTCGCTCATTTCTTTTTTTTCAAAAGCATTTTTGATGGTTCTTCTGGAATCATCTCGATGATTTCTTATCGTTATCTTTTTTTCTTCAATTTTTTCAGCGACTACTTTAATATATTTTTCTCTTTGTTCAGTGTTAAGTGATGGTATTCTAATAACAATTCTTGTCCCCTGAGAGGAGGGTGTTAATCCCAAAGGAGATTTTAAAATTGCTCTTTCAATATCCTGGATAACAGATGGATCATAAGGGCTGATAGAAATGGAAGACGCTCCCTCGGTCATTATTGTTGCAAGTTCTAACAATCTTAGTTTGGTTTGTCCGCCATAGGTTTCAACAATTAAGTTTTCGACTAAATTTGGCGAAGCCCGACCGGTGCGAATTGATTTAAGATCTTCCTTGAGTGCCTCAATTGTTTTTGTAGCTTGTGATTCAAATGTAGAAACGATATCCATAAAATTCATTATACAGACCAACGGACGAATTTTACAACCCTGATATTTTCTCCAAATTTTAAAATCGCTTCTTTGATAAGATCGCTTATTTTTTTGGAAGGGTCTCTAATATATTCTTGATTAAGTAATTCTTCATTAGTTTCAGCACGGATTGAGGCAACTTGCATTGCCAGTTCTTGTCCTAAAGCTTGAAACTCTTTATTTCCGGAAACAAAATCTGTTTCGCAGGCCAGTTGAATAAGTGAGGCGACCTTCTTATTATGATGAATATACGAAAAAATTATTCCTGCTCCGGTATTGCGGCTTGATTTATCTTGAGCTTTGGCAATTCCCCATTTATTAAGTAATTTTTTTGCTATTTCAATATTATTTTTAGATTCTTCGAGGGCTTTTTTACAGAGTGAAAAAGAGATTCCTGTCTCTTCGCGAAGTTGTTTTAGTTTTTTGATATCGTACATAGCTAATTGTTAAAGATTAAATATTAAAGGTTAAAGAAATACTAAACATTTAAATATTAAACGTTTTTATGTTTAGCTGTTTAATTTTTAACAGTTTATTTAACATTTAACCGTTTAAGATTTAACATTTAAGATTTTATTTTAGAAGTTTCTTTAGCTTTTGCTTCTCCTGCTTTGAGATAACTTGCTGAATAGGCTTCAATTATTTCCGTCAAAAAATATTCAATAGAAGTTATGGAATCATCGTTTCCTGGAATAGGATAGTTTATCGGATCGGGATCGGCATTAGTATCGGTTACGGCTATTGTTAGTACTTTCATTTCTCCCGCTTCCTTGACGGAATTTTTTTCTTTTTTTATATCAATAATAAAAAGAGCTTCAGGTAATTTCTTTAAATTTGCGATTCCGCCATAAAATTTTTCTAATTTACTTAGTTCTTTATCCAGCTTTACCTGTTCATGTTTTACAAACTTATTCCAGTCCCCCTTTTCTTTTTCTTCCTTCATTGAATTTAGTTTTTTTACATTTTTTATGATCATCTCAAAATTAGTCAGTAATCCTGCCGGCCACTTAGTGTTTATAAAAAGTATATTATTTTTTGAACACAGTTCTTTAGTTAAATTTGAAGCGATTTTCTTAGTGCAGATGACAAGAAGAACTTTTTCATTTGCTCCTAATTCGGAAACAAACTTTTTTGCTTTTTCGAGATAGTCAACTGTTTTAGTCAAATCAATTATGGAGACACCATTTTCAAATGAGTAAATAAATTTTTTAGTTTTTGGGTGGACCCTATTAGATTTATGTCCTAGGTGTGCTCCGGCCGCAAAAAGCTCTTCGACCTTTTTATTATTATCAATCATAAGCATACATTCTATCAATGAAGTCAAGATTTTGCAATTAGATTTTGAGTGATTTTATGAAGTTTTTAAATTCTCCATTCATTTCTTCATGCTCCAAAGCAAATTCTACAACTGTTTTTAAATACTCAAATTTATCTCCTGTATCATAATATTTACCATTTTCAATTACAACGGTATAAAGAGGAACCCCTTCTTTTTTTAGTAAATTAATAGCATCAACTAACCAAATTTCTCCACCTCTACCGGGCTGTATTTTTTTTAAAGCTGAAAAAATTTCCGGTGGTAAAATATAGCCGCCGTGAGTGGCAATATTTGAGGGTGCTTTGTCGATCTCCGGCTTTTCAACGATTTTATTTATTTTATAAACATTATTTTCAACGTGGGTAAGATCCGCAATTCCAT
>CAYHOJ010000046.1:0-5671 GCA_964358305.1 uncultured Gammaproteobacteria bacterium
GACGAAAAATATAATTTTATGATGAGTACGGCAAAGGAAGGATTTCATATAAAAAAAGGCGTCTTCTACAAAAAAAATGGAGAGAAAATCGTTATTGTTCATAACGCCGGGGCAATGGATTTCTTCCGGCCAGTTGAAGATTTTGGCTATGGCAAAAAATTCAACAAACTAAGACACTTAATATACCATGCCAGGAGTTCAATCAAATAAAACACGTAATCTACAATGTCAAAAAAACCCAATACCAAATCCTCGGCTGGTATAAGAAAAACTTTAAGGATTAAATTTTCCTTAATAACCCATTCCACCCATTCCCGGCATTCCGCCTCCACCCATAGGCGCAACTGGAGGATTCTTTTCCGGAAGATCGGCAACTAAAGCTTCGGTTGTTAACACCATTGTGGCAACAGAAACTGCGTTTTCAACGGCAGTTCTGACTACTTTTAATGGATCAATAATTCCGGCTTTAATCATATCAATCGTCTCAGCAGTGGCTGTTGACTCGGTTTTCAAAATATCAAAACCCTGTCCTTTGGCACTTGCCGCACGTGCTTTGGCAATTAATTCACCGGGGTTTAATCCGCCATTTTCCATTAGTTTTGTAAATGGTGATTCAATGGCACTTTTAACAAGTTCAAAGCCAATCACTTCATCACGACTGGCTCCTGATTTTTCCAGTTCTTTTGAATCCATCTTTTGACTGATATCAAGAAGAGCAACGGCGCCTCCTGGAACAATTCCCTCTTCAAGGGCGGCTTTAGTGGCGGCCACGGCGTCGATGACTCTTTCTTTTTTATCTTTTAGCTCAACTTCGGTCGCGGCTCCAACATTGATGATAGCTACACCTCCGGAAAGCTTAGCTAATCTTTCCTGAAACTTTTCCTTATCAAAGTCAGAGGTTGACTCATATAACTCCCTTTTGATTTTCTCAATTCTTCCGTTAATCATTTTTTTGTCTCCCTTACCGCCAATGATTGAGGTGTTTTCTTTATCTGACTTTACTTTGTCAGCCCGACCACAATCGGCCACTTCAATATTTTCTAATTTTTTACCCAAATCTTCTGAGACGACGGTGCCACCGGTAAGAATCGCAATGTCTTCCAACATTTCTTTTCGACGGTCCCCAAATCCAGGAGCTTTAACAACTAGTGCGTTAAATGTTCCACGAAGTTTGTTGACGACGAGTGTTGCCAAAGCTTCGCCCTCAATCTCTTCGGCAATAATTACCAAATTCTTGGAAACTTTAACAAACTTTTCCAAAAATGGTAATAGATCCGAGACAGCCGTAATTTTTTTGTCAGTAATTAAGATATAGGCATCCTCAATTTCGGCTACCATCTTATCAGAGTCGGTGGCAAAATAAGGAGAGGCAAAGCCCCGATCAAACTGCATCCCTTCTTTATGATCAAAGGTTGTCTCCAGGCTTTTTCCTTCTTCAACGGTCACTACTCCATCTTTTCCGCCGACTTTTTTCAATGCTTCAGCGATCAGATTACCAAGTTCTACGTCACCGGCAGAAATTGTGGCCACGTTAGCGGCATCTTTTAAGGTAATGGTTTTGGCCATTTTTTTCAGTTCGGCAACTACATAAGTGGCGCCTTTCGTTAATCCTGCTCTCATCACCATTGGATTTGAACCGGCGGTAATCATCTTTATTCCTTGAGAAACAATTGCGCTTGCCAAAATTGTAGCCGTTGTTGTTCCGTCTCCGGCAATATCGGCTGTTTTCGAAGCGGCTTCTTTAACTAATTGTGCTCCCATATTTTCAAATGCATCTTCCAGTTCAATTTCTTTAGCGACCGTTACACCATCGTGAATGACGCTGGGGCCTCCCCATTTTCGTTCCAATCCGACGTTTCGGCCTTTTGGACCTAAGGTCGTTGCCACTGCCTTACATAACTTATCAACACCATCAAGAAGTTTTTTTCGAGCCTCTGCTCCGTAAATAATTTGCTTAGCCATATTTATTTATTTAAATTTTTAACTTTATAACTTTATAAACTTTACGAACTTTATAACTTTATGAACTTATTCCACGATTGCCATCACATCTTTCTGTTCAAGTAATAACCATTCAACATTTCCAACTTTTACTTCATTCCCACCCCATTTTTTATACAAAACTTTTTGTCCAACTTTAACAACCATCTTGCCACTTTTCTTTTCTTCCGCGCCACAATACTCGTCTCCACAAGAATCTGACCCTGGTCCAACCGCCATCACTTCTCCCACCTGAGATTTTTTATCAACGGAATCTGGAAGAACAATACCTGAAGCAGTTTTTGACTCACTTTCAACTGGTTTAATTAAGACGTAATCAAAAAGGGGTTTAATATTACCTTGTGCTTTTGACATAAGAAAAAAATTAAAATTTGTCCTTCGATAAACTCAGGACTAGTAATTAACTTATAATTTTTATATGATGAAATATACCTAAAAAATTTTCTGTTGTCAAGGGGAAATTATCAAATGATCATTTAGTCTGCTAACAATATGGACGAAACCAATAGCTTGTCAGAAGTAGAAAAATTAAAATCTCTTTTGCAGTCGGCCGATCTGCCTGCTAACCTTCATGATAAAGCCGCCGAACAAATAGAACGCATTTATTTAACTCTAAAACATGGCGGTAATCTTTCCCAACTCGATATCACTGCCAAATATATTGACTGGATAACTAATCTCCCCTGGAACAAAAAAACCGATGATATCTTAGATGTTGATCATGCTAAACAGGTTTTGGAAGCAAATCACTTTGGCCTGGAAAAAATTAAACAGCGAGTAATTGAATATATTTCTGTTTTGATATTACAGAAAAAGGAGGTATCGAATGGTACCTCCCATGCTCCAAATTTATTTTTTGTTGGTTTGGCCGGCACCGGAAAAACTACTTTTGCCAAATCGGTCGCTGAAGCACTGGGCCGAAAATTTATGAGAATTCCATTTGGTGGACTTTCTTCTGCTCTGGACCTTAGGGGTCAGTCAAAGACTTCTCCTGAAGCCGAACCGGGTATGATTATGAGAGCTTTACGACGCGCTGGGACTCAAAACCCAGTCATATTGCTTGATGAATTAGATAGAATTACTCCGGAGTCGCGGGCGGCAATCATGGGTGTTTTAATTGAGCTTTTGGATCCTGGTCAAAATAATAATTTTGTTGATTATTTTATCGACTATCCTTTTGATCTTTCCAAAGTTCTGTTTATTGCGACGGCCAACAATACCAATAATATTTCAACGGCAGTCATGGACCGGCTTGAGGTAATTCAAATGCCGTCATATACCGATGAAGAAAAAATCGCCATCGCCAAAAACTATGTCTTTCCCCGCTATATTAAAGAGGTTGGCTTAACTCCGGAAAATATAAAAATTGAAGATTCTGTCTGGTTAAAAATTACTAGACCGTTAGGATTTGATTCGGGGATAAGAAGTCTGGAGCGGACAATCGAAGGTATCGCCCGCAAAGTTGCCTATAAAATCGTCAAAGGCGAAGGAACGAGTTTTGTGATAAATGATGAGAATGTGAGAGAGTACCTCTAGGTATGCCTATCCGCTACTTTACTTGCTCCATATGAATACGGCTTTATTTTCACATCATACCCGCTCCCCCTGATCATGCCGCTGATTTCATTTATCATCGTCCGGGTCTCACCGTTTGGACCAATGTCAACGTGAATCTGAATATCATAGCGGGAAATTCCATTGGTTTTAAATAGTTCAACAAAATTTTCTGAAGTTTGAAGTGACATAATGGCTTCCTGATAGATTCTTTCTTTTAAACCCATCTTTTTGTTATTGATCTCTCTTTTCCAAAAATAAATCCCACCGGAGCCCATTCGATGAATTACTAACGCCGAAACAAAATCGTAGCCTTCTTTTTCCGTTTTTTGCGAATCCGTCCCGACGATGATTTCATACTTGGCTTTTTTATCGACGGCCATATAGGCTGACACAATATGCCTTAATTTTTCCAGATCAACTTCTCCATGTGTTGGACTTTGAAACATAATAAAAATTATCTCGACGATAAGTAACGCAATATAAAAATCATCCCCTTTTCCCAAATTGATGATGGTAATATTTTACGTAAAAAATATCCTAAGTTTGCACCTTGTCCTATTATATATCTTAATTTTGGATTTTTAGATTTGGCAATTTTTAAAACAAGATTTGCAACAAGCTGAGGATCTCTTTTTTTATTAAAAATATTATTTTCTGTGCCAATATTTTTATTGCGAATAGTTAAAGCGTGCTTATACCAATTTGGAATTAAATTAATATTTTCTTTTTCGAGATTTAACCCTTGGGAATTTTTTGTAAAGTTTGTATCAAACCCACCCGGTTCAATTAAAGAAACTTTTATCTTAGTGGCAAATAATTCATATCTTAATGTTTCAATAAATATTTCAAGCGCGTGCTTTGATGAAGCATAAAGTCCGTAAGCTGGGGCTGAAATCAACCCTGCAATTGAAGAAATTGTAATAATTTTTGGCGAGCTACTATTATTGAGAAGTGGTAAAAATTTATAAGTCATTCTGACTACCCCAAAAAAATTTGTATTAAATTGGTTTTCAAAATCTCCCGTTGAGTACTTTTCAAGTGGCCCAAGTATTCCAAATCCAGCATTATTTATTAAAATATCTATTCCGCGCTTTTTTATTGCATCGAAAACTAAATTTATTTCATTTTGTTTTGTCACATCTAACTTGTACCATTCGATTGGAAGTTTTTCCTTTTGAGTAATTTTTTGGACTTCAAGAACACCTTCGGATTTGAGATTTCTTGCTGTAGCATAAACTAAAAAACCAGCACGAGCTAATTTTAGGACAGTCAATTTTCCAAATCCTGAGCTACACCCAGTCACAAGTACGCTATTTTTTTTCATAAATCTTGAAACAAAAAATTATCAGCAATGTGCCACTGTTTAAGTGTGATTGAGATCATATTTTCGATGCTCAATGCAATTTCTTTCATTACCAAGTCGTCATTTTTTCCTGCAATTTTTATCTCAGGTAATACATTTAATATTATTTCTTGTCTTTTATCTTGGATATATATTGGAATAATTGGCTTTAAATATTTTCTTGATAACCATAATGCGCCGGTCGATAGAGGAACGGGATTGTTAAATATTTTAGCAATGACACTATTTTTGACAGGTAAAGCCGCATCAAGGAATAAACAAACGGATCCACCGTTTGTAAGGACAGGGTCTATCTCTTTCATTGCCCCACCCAACTGAACTATATTTATATTTATTTTTTTAAAAAGTTTTTTATAAATTTCATAAATAGAATATTTGTTGAACTTATAAAAAGGTGTAATGATTTTATGACCTAGATAGTTATCATGAAATATTTTTCCGGCTAAAGGATACGAACCGCTATGAATAGAAATAAAAATAGCACCATTTTTTCTCATGCATTCATCGAGTATTTTTTTTCCGTTAATTCTTGTTTTATAAGGAAAAAAGCCAAAAAAAAGATATAGGAGTGTTTTTAATCTGCTTACAAAAAAATTAATTCGTCCAATTAATACAAAATAAACTTTTCTGATAAATGATATTTTTGGAAAAATAAGAGAGATATTTTTGAAACGATTTTTAAAATAAAACATTCAGCGGAAGATACAGGGGTCGAACCTGTTAGAGCTTGCGCTCACGAGTTTTCAAGAC
>CAYHOJ010000047.1:0-5593 GCA_964358305.1 uncultured Gammaproteobacteria bacterium
CCCTTAATGCCTCCACCGAGTTTCGGTGCAGTCCGGATACATTGGCGGGATTCTTCCCGGGGGTCGCGTTATCTGTAGCCATAGGATCTGTTGTGGTGCCTAGCCACCGCCAATAACTAGCAATGGACGACCGACACGCCGCTGTTCGAGATCATCCAGCGCCTCGTTGACCTGCTCCAGGGTATACCGCCGCGTGATCAGCTTTTCGAGGGGCAGTTTTCCCTCACGGTAAAGCTCCGCAAATCGGGGGATGTCTCGATCTGGATCGCAGGCACCGCCCCAACTCCCCTCGATGCGCTTGCCGCTGATCAGGTCGTACGGGTCGAGTACAATTTTGGCACCGCTCTCGGGATGCGACGCGAACACACAGCGGCCACCGCCTTTGCGGACGACGTTGAAGGCCTGCTCTATGGTGCGCGCCAACCCCGCGGCTTCGATGCTGTAATCTACGCCGATGCCTCCGGTCATTTCACGTATGGCCATGACGGGGTCGATCAATGCGCTGTTCACGGTATCCGTAGCGCCGAAGCTCAGAGCAAGGTCCAGCTTCTGCTGTTCGACATCAACCGCAATCACACGCGAACACCTGAAAAGCTGGGTGGCCATTAACGCGCTCATGCCGATTCCACCGAGCCCAAACACGGCAACGGTACTGTCATTATGGGGACGGACTATGTTGATCACGATCCCAGCCCCGGTCGGAACCGCGCACCCGAACAGAACCGCAACGTCCATGGGTACGCCCTCGGGCAGGCTGACACAACGGTTCTCCGATACGATGGCATAGTCACAGAACGTCGTAACCGCACCTGCGTTGATACGCTCACCTGAGCGCGTATATGTCGTGCCGCCTGCATCCATGCCCTTGCCCTTGATCCAACCGAGAACTACCTTGTCGCCCATTCTGAGCTTGCTTACGCCTTTTCCGACAGCCTTGACTACGCCAGAACCCTCGTGGCCAAGCAGGTGTGGCAAGTATGTATCAGTCCCACGCTTGCCACGCACTTCCATAAGCTGGCTGTGACAGACACTGCTATAAGCCATCTCAACCGATACTTGCCCGGGTTTCAGGGCAGGTATGGAGATATCATCCAGTACAGAAAGCGGAGCACCGAGCTTATAAAGCACTGCAGCACGCATTTTGGTATACTGAGCTCGGTCGTCAATAGTGGACACCATGAGTTGCAACTTCATGCTGCCTGCTGCTGGCTGTAAAACTGTTGTGTGAACGCCGCCGGTGAGAGGTTCCCCAGCCTCGAATGCCGCCGCTGGCGGTTGTAGAAGATCTCGATGTACTCGGTGATCTCACGCATGGCCTGGGCGCGCGTTTCGTAGCGCCGGTGGTGAACCAGTTCGTTCTTGAGCGTGCCCCAGAAGCTTTCCATCGGGGCGTTGTCGTAGCAGTTACCCCGCCTCGACATGGACGCTTTCATCCCGAAGTGTTGCAGCAGATCCTGGTAGTCCCGCGAGCAGTATTGGGAGCCTCGATCCGAATGGTGAATCAGCCCGGGTGCGGGACGCTTGGCGGTCACCGCCTGGAAGAGCGCACGCCCCACCAGGTCCTTGGTCATGCGCACACCCATCGCGTAGCCCACGAGTTCGCAGGTGTAGAGATCCTTCACGCCCGAGAGATACAGCCAGCCCTCGTCGGTCAGCACGTAGGTGATATCCGTGACCCAGGTCTCGTTGGGGCGTGTGCTATCGAATTTCTGATTGAGCAGGTTGTCCGCGACCGGCAGATCGTGATTGGAGTTCGTCGTGGCCTTGAACTTGCGCACTTGTTTGCAGCGAAGTCCAAGCTTCTTGCGCAGACGCTTGATGCGCGAGACACCGGCCTTTACGCCGTCGTCTTTCAGCTCATCCTGCAGACGCTCGGGTCCGTACGTCTCACGGCCACGCGCATGTGCCGCCTGGATCGCCACTTCCAGGCGTGCGTTCTCCTGCGCGCGCTTTGACGGTGCGCGCGAAGCAAACGCGTGGTAACCGCTGCGGGAGACGTCAAACACACGGCACATCACGGTGAGCGGATACTGGGGTCGCAAGGTCATCATGAGTGCGTACCGGGCAGCGACGCCTTGGCAAAGTACGCGGTGGCTTTTTTTAATATATCGCGCTCCATCCGGGCCTCGGCGAGTTCGCGCTTGAGCTTAGAGTTTTCAGCTTCGAGATCGGTGACCGGTTTGCGGTGCTCGTCGACCCCGGCCAACTTCCCGTGGCGCGCCTTAAACACCCAGTTCGAGAGCGTCTGGCCTGACATGGACAGTCGTTTTGCCGCCTTGGGGATCGTCAGATCCTGCTCGATTACCAACCGCACTGCCTGTTCACGGAATTCCTTCGTATACTTCTGTCGTGGTAGCTTTTCCATCGAACACCTCCATACCTCAATATATCAGGTTGAAGGTGTCCACTTTTTCGAGCCTAGCTCACTATTTAGTACTCGCATCGCAGAATGGTACTGACATCCCAATGTCATACCGCCATCGATTGTTATTGCTTGTCCATTGATATAGGAAGACATATCACTCGAAAGAAATAGCGCCAGATCTGCAATTTCATCTGGTTGTGCAGCTCGCCCTACCGGAATAACGGTTTCTGTAATAAGTTGTTTTATTAAATTTGATTTTGTGTTTTGATTCTTTTCCGTAACTTCGATAAGTCCTGGACAAATTGCATTAACCCTTATTCCCTTAGGTCCAAGTTCATAAGCGAGATGTCGTGTCATTTGAATTATTGCTGCCTTAGCTACGTGATAGCTTAATGGCTGATGAGATATTTGATAAGCATTGGTTGAAGATATGCTGATTACAACCCCCCTTCTTGAGCGCTCCAATTCCGGCAATGCTGCTGCCACTGCCAAAGCTGGCGCCTTTAGTAATACGGACATTGCCAAATCCCATTCAGACATTGAGTTTGGAAATGATAAGTTTTTTAAAGGCGGTCGTGCGTTGTTAACTAAAATATCTAATGAACCAAAAATATTTTTACAAGTGCCAATCAAATTTACGATTTCTTTTTCAGCGTTTAAATTCGCAGCACAAAATTCCGCTCTAATTCCATCACCTCTAAGTTCAGCAGCTACAGCCTCTCCTAACTCCGCCTGCAAGTCTGAAAGCAAGACAGAAGCTCCTGCAAAACCAAATTTGCGAGATAGAACTTTCCCAAGACCACTTGCAGCCCCTGTAACGAGAACGACCCTTCCTTTAATATCAATCATCTAGACCTCAGTATTGGTGTCCCAGATATTTATTATTTTTCAAAATAAACATTAGGATGAGTGACTACATGATCTGTTTGTCCATGCAAATCAATTAGCCGATCTATTTCCATTAGGTGTTCGCGGTCTAAGGTCCAACTGCATGAATCAAGACAAGTTTGGAGCTGTCCTATATCTCGCGCCCCTATAAGCACACTACCAATATTTGGTTTTGCGAAAAGCCATGCTAAAGCAAGCTCACTAACGGTACGGCCATTCTGGATAGCAAATGCTTCCAGGCTCGAGACAACCGCAAGTGTTTCAGGAGAAAGCCATTGTCGGACACGCCAACTATCTTCTGCCCTGCTATTAGATGGAATGGTACCCTCAGAGCCATATTTACCAGTTAGTATTCCACGTGCTAAGGCTCGATATGGAATAACACTAACCTGGTTTTTCTCGCAGATGGGCAACAATTCTTTCTCAACCATCCTTTCAATAACGTTGTAGTGAGTCTCTATCGCCACAAGGGGTTGCCAGGAATTTTTCCTAATTATAGTAAGCACAGCTTCCAATTCGTTGGGATCGTAGTTCGAAACTGCAATGGAACGAATCTTGCCTTCAGCCACTAACCGGTCCATTTCTCCAAGCGACTCTTCCAGCGGCGTGTAATTGTCATATGCATGAAATTGAAAAACGTCAATGTAGTCCGTGCCTATCTCTTTAAGACTTTTCTCCAGGCTGTCGCGAATTCGTTCCGCACTAAGCGGTACAACTTCGACTCCGAAGGAACCATCTGCCAGTTTTCTACGCGCTAATCCCATTTTTGTGGTCAATATCACCTTATCTCGGCGCCCACGAATTGCCTTCCCAACAATGTCCTCAGACAAGCCATTTCCGTATAAAGGTCCTGTATCAATAAGATTGATCCCATTTTGGAATGCGTGATGAACCATATTAATTGACTCAATTTCAGTTAGGTAGACACCGAAATGAAGGCAACCCAAACCAAGAATCGAAACATTTAAATCTGACAGTCCGAGTCTACGGAATTTCATCTCAGACATATTAATTAACCGGGCTTAAAACGGTACTCCAGGTTGAGACGAGTAATTGGGCTATCAACCACATCTTCAGTATGCAACATAGCCGGATGGAAACAAATTACATCGCCGGGTTCCAGTTCCGGACGCACATATTCACTATCGGCGATAGTTTCTGCAAGACGGAGTTCTCCTGCTGTAAATTTTTTATTTTCAGGCAGAAAACTTTTGTAGTGTTTTTTATGTGAGCCAGGTACGAGTGCGATTGTTTCTTTAGAGGTAAGGCCAATTATTGGAAGCCAAACTGAAATAACTCCAGCAGCAGCCCCCCAGTTTTTACAACTCGTTGGGTAACCATCACCCATTCCTGGGCGGATGAATCTAAAGCCAAGCCAACCCAATCCTGGGTCAGCCCATTGAATAAGTTTGCCTTTATGGACAATGGATAGAAATTCTAGAATTGCAGGGCTAAGAAGAAGGGTTGTTAACTTGCCCTCCGGGTTTATATAACGATTTTGAGCGCGAAACAGCCCATCGTGCTCTACACCCAAGGGTTTCCACCATTTATGATAGTCTTGAAGCGGCATTTGTTTTACTTCGGGATTATTACAGCTACCCTTAAATATTACGTCCCCTACCCAATGTTTTGTAAAACCTTCAATAAACTTGAATTCCTCTTCTTTAAATACCCTTAGTTTAGCGTAACCGTCGCGCTCATATTGTTCGATCGCGTTTTTCATATTTGCATTCATATTGTTTTCCAATTTTAGGGCACCTCTATAAATTCGCTTTTGAGACCGGTTTCCGCGTGATCGTTGGGCAAGGCAAGTCTATTTTGATGATCAGAATCGGGGCATCGCCGTTTGCTATTCCTGTCCGGTCGTTCCACGCGTCCCTCGGCAGCCGTGCCGGCGCTACGTCGCCGCCAACCGTTCGAGCTGCGCCAGCCGACTCATGTTATACACGAGATTGGCAAACCCGATCTTCACTCGCGCACGTGCGTGTCCGATCGTTCGAAGGATTGCCTGCCGCATCGCGGTCACCTAGTGGCCAAAGACGTGTCCCACCCGGGCCCGGACCCGGGACCGTTGGCGGTTGCGCTTTCGCTGGGCGCGGGTCAGGGTCTGGTCCCGCCAGGGGCGCTCCTGCAGGTGATTGGCGATGCCCCGTTGCCTCAGCAGCCGGGTGTGTGCCTCGGACGCGTAGGCGGAATCGGCCCACACCGCCCGGCGGGTGTTGTGCTTATCGAGCAACGGCTCAAACACCTGGCCGTCGTGGGTACTGGCCGGGGTGACGGCATACAGACCGGGTGCGCCGGCCCTTAGTATGGCGCGACAGGACTTCCCAGTCCCTCTCG
>CAYHOJ010000048.1:0-5463 GCA_964358305.1 uncultured Gammaproteobacteria bacterium
TTATAAGTTTCTAACAAATGAAAAACAACTTCGATTATATAATTATTGGTTCCGGTATTGCCGGACTGGCAACGGCACTTGCTTTGGAAAATTCAGGAAACATTGCTATTTTTACGAAAAAAAATCCTTCCGACTCCGCTACAAACTTAGCCCAAGGAGGGATGGCGGCGATGATCGGTGAGGGCGATCGGGCCGACTGGCACATTGAAGATACTTTAAAAGCAGGTGATTATTATAATAAAAAAAAGGCCGTTTTTTTTCTGGTTGAAAATAGTAAGGAAGCATTGAATTGGTTACAAAAAAAGGGAGTTTTATTTGACAAAAAGCCTTCGCTTGAAGCCGGTCATCGTCTTGCGCGGATTTTTCATACAACTGATTTTACCGGACAAGATATTGAAAAAACCCTTTTAAAAAAAATCTCTGAAAACAAAAAAATAAAAGTTTTTAAAAATTCTTTAGCTATTGATTTAATTGTCAAAAATAATATTTGTCAGGGAGTTTTTGTTTTAACGGAAGACAATAAAATTGTCCCGTTTTTTGCCAAGGCAATAATTTTGGCAACTGGAGGGAGCGGTCAGGTTTATCAATGGACGACCAATCCGGAGGTTGTCACCGGAGATGGGCTGGCGATGGCAATTCGTGCAGGGGCAAAAGTCGCTGATCTTGAATTCGTGCAATTTCACCCAACTGCATTTAAAGCAAAAATCTCTCCGCTATTTTTACTTTCAGAACGATTGCGGGGAGAAGGGGCAAAACTAGTTGATAAAAATGGAAAACAGTTTGTCAATGAACTTCTTCCTCGAGATATTGTGGCTCGAACCGTTTTTGAAAAACAAAAAACATCTGAAGTTTTCCTCACGATGGCTCACTTAGATGAAAAAGAAATAGTTAAGAAACTTCCAAATACTTATAAAAGACTAAAAAAATATAGATACGACCTAACAAAAGATAGCGTTCCAATCACACCGGCTGCTCATTATCAGTGTGGGGGAGTTGTCACCGATCTTAATGGAAAAACGTCAATAAAAAATTTATTTGCCGTAGGAGAGGTGGCAAGGACAGGAGTACATGGGGCCAACCGACTTGCCTCGAATTCTTTGTTGGAGGCGGTTGTGTTTGGACGAAGAATAGGGAGTTATATAGTGTCATCCCCGTCCCCGATCGGAGTCGAGGGCAGGCTCCGGCGGGGATCCAGTGCTTACGGATTAATAGAAAAAGGTAATTATAGTCTGGATTCCCTCCTTCGAGGGAATGACAATCAGATGTTAAAAAAGGAATTAAATAAAATTAGAACTGACATCAAAAAAACTATGTGGAGGAAGGTGGGGATTATTCGGCATAAAAATGAATTAAAAGAAGCGCTAAAAACTTTTAAATCAATTAAAAAACAACTTGAAAAAATAAAAGAAAAAAACGGGATTTCACGTGAATTACTTGAAGTAAACAACCTAGCCGAAGTTGCTCTTGTTATTACTCAAGCCGCTTTGAATCGTCCCAAAAGCCTCGGCGCCCATTACTTAACTTAAGTCTTTTTTCAGTTGTTCAAATTCTTTTTTATCGATTTCGCCTTTGGCATATCTTTCTTTAATGATTCCAAGGCTTTTATCTACCTCGACTTCTTCCATTTCCTCATTATGGCAACAATGAGATGAATGAGAAGATCTAAAAAGCTTGACAATCAACATTATAACAAGCCCCCAGAAAAGTGCCTGAAAAATAAAACCTAAAACCGAAAATCCCTGGTTCATACCATAACCCAGGTCGTAGTTCCAGTAGCGCATCATATTATTAATTGAAAACTGTTAATTAGTTAGTTGGTTACTTAGTTACTTGGTAAAACAACTAACAGTACCATTATACTATTTTATTTTTTTGAAAAAAAGACTGAAATATTATAAAAAAGATTTTTTAATATAATCGATCGCTTCTTGGGGAGTATCAGCAAAAAATAAAAATTCATCAAGAGGTTTGTTTAAAAAACCATCTTTTTCCATTCTTTGTAATTGAATTTTCAAACCTTCATAAAATTTGTCCGTATTTAAAACAACCACCGGTTTTAGATGAAAGTTGTGTTTCTTTAGCTCAATTACTTCCGAAATTTCGTCTAAAGAACCCAGTCCTCCGGCCAAAAGAATAACAGCATCTGATTTTTTAAGAAGCAATTTTTTTCTTTCCGGAAAGTCCTTGGTAATTATCATTTCATCAGCAGTCATTTTTCTATGATCTTTAAGAAACTCAATCGTTACACCAAATATTTTTCCTTCGTTATTTTGAACAGAATCAGAAATAACTTTCATTAAACCTCGATTCCCTCCACCCCAAACAAGTCCATATCCGTTTTTTGCAATCAGATTTCCGAGCCGTTCGGTAACTTCAATATATTTTTTATCAACTTCATTAGTGGAGCAAAAAACACAGACATTCTTCATATTCAAAATATTCAAACCTTAATTCATTATACCTGATATACTGTAGACATCTTTTGCAGAGATAGAATGGAGGTGAATACAAAAATGGATAAAAATAAAATTTTCGTCGGAAGCTTGCCTTGGTCAATCAATAATGATTCTTTAAAAGAATTATTTGCTCAATACGGAGAAGTGACTGAAGCGGTTGTCATCATGGATCGAGAAACTCAAAAATCAAAAGGATTTGGTTTCGTTACTTTTGCTACTCCAGAAAGTGCTCAAAAAGCCCTAGAAATGAGTGGTAAAGAAGTCGATGGTCGTGCAATTGTTGTTAATATTGCGAAACCTAGAGAAGAGCGAAGATCGTTCTAATAAACAAGAATTTAGAAAACCCATGTACCAGTCCTGAACCATTCGGAACAGGACGGTACAGGGAGGAACAGTAGGGTAATTAATGCTTGATTTCAATTATTTTTTTTATATAATGTTGACATGGGTTTACAACCAAGTCAATTTCAAAAAGAAAGAGCTCCACGGATAGAATTTTCTCAAGTGAGAAGTGCTTTTAATATTTTTTCACGAGATTATGAACTGGTAAAACATCCTAGTACTCCTGTTAGAACCCCTTTTGAAAGGCCGAATGAGGGAAGACAATATAGTCTAACTCAAATTCCAAAGGAAATGACAGAGACTGAGTTTTTAAATCATTTAAATGGTAGGCTCGTTATTTCTTGTATTGATAAAGATGCTGTTGGACCATTATACAACCAAGAAAAGGATGTTATTAAATATGATCAGATTGTTTTATTATCATTTGCCGGTGGTATTATTCAGCGTTCTTTAAAAAGAAAAAATGCTATGTCAACCATTCTAGGATATATTAGTCAACATCAAGAAAAGATTAGCGGAGTACTAGCAACAGGACATGATCATACCTGCGGTTATGTTGCATCTCTACATGAAGGAGTGCCTTTAGCTACTAAACTAAGAGTGAAAGTCGCTGAAGAAGGAGAGAATTCTAGTAATGTAGAACAGGAAGCAATGAAAGAGATGATTGCTAAAGATGCAGACGAATTTATGTTATCAAAATTGTTTGAAAGTAAAGTAAAAGTAGCCTTAGCAAAAATTGATCGTCAAGGAGGATTGGAGCTGGACTTCATACAATAACCTACTTTCATCGCAAACTCTGGCTAAATTGATTGACAACCCTCTTCTATACTGTTAAGGTTAAGCGTTACTAATTATTTTTATATGTCCCAGAAAAAAACAAAACAACCGCTTCGAAAAAAAGTTCGTGGAGCCATAAAAAAACTCAAAAGAAGAGTAAAAGCTACGAAATAATTTGGTAGTATTTAGTATAATTAATACATGAAAATACCCAAGTCACTTCATAAATATTTTTGGGACGTGGACGTGAAAAAAATTGATGTACGAAACAAGCCGTATTTTATTATTAACCGATTATTGGATAAGGGTAATGTTGAGGCGGTCAAATGGGTTAGAAAAAATTACTCTAAAAAAGAAATAAGAGAAACATTTACTCACATTCGTGATTTTAATCCAAAAGTTGGTAGATTTTGGGCTTTATTTTTAAAAATTCCCCAAGAAGAGGTAATATGTTTACAACCGTCTTACCTAAAAATGCGAAGGCAGCATTGGCCTTATTAGGCAAAAGCAATGTTTTACCAAATAAAACTTATTTAGCCGGTGGAACGGCTTTAGCCTTGCAATTTGGTCATCGTATTTCTGTTGACTTTGATTTTTTTACACCTTCAGATTTTAAAGGGCAAGATATAATTAAAAAATTAGAAAAAATTGGAAAATTTATTTTTCAAGAATCAGCGGAAAAAAACACCCTGCTTGGTTTGTTTAACAACGTTAAATTTAGTCTTTTTAAATACGATTATCCGTTAGTCAAACCAACGATAAATTATTTAGGAATAGAACTTGTCAGCCCTGAGGATATTTTTGCCATGAAAATTGCCGCGATCATGGATAGGGGAACGATTAAAGATTTTATAGATGTTTATTTTCTTATTAAAAAAGGGATAACACTTGAACAAAGTTTAGATTATTACAATAAAAAGTATAAAGCCTTAGCTAATAATATTTACAGCATTGTTCGCAGTTTGACATATTTTGATGACGCGGATTTAAAAGCAATGCCGAAGATGATAGAAAAAATCGATTGGGAAGAATTAAAAAAATTCTTTGAAAAAGAAACGATCAGGATCGCTGAAAAATATCTTGCAGTTAGCAAATAATTTTTCTTTGGGTGACTGGGCGGATGGACTTCGAACCAGGATTTTAGAATTTACGGGAAAATTTTAATCTGCTAATGAGCAACAACATTACAATGCAAATTAAGAGTTATATATAGCGGATATGAATAATTTTGGATAGTCCATTCTTTTGTTGCTAACAAATTTAAAAAAGCAGCCATTCCACCAATAAAAAAGAATAAAAACGATTCAGTATGCGGAAATTTGTATGTCTTTATTATTGCAGGAACCATACCGGAAAAATCTGCTCCAATTGCAAAATACAAAGCAATAACTGGATTATTAGTGATTCGCCAAAAAATAATTCCACCTAGTGCAATAATTAGACAGAGAATATCGGTTTTTGACCAACCACCTATACCATTTTTTAAAGTTAGATAAAAAATAACAAGAGAACATAATGTTGAAATTCCTGGTAACCAAATAGCAACCTGGTTTTTTTGGACAAACAAAGAAGCGGTACTTAAACTATTTATCATTAATAATACTAGTCGTGTTGTTCTGTGAGGTTTAGATTCTCCTTTCAGTATTGATAGTGTATAAATAATATAAGAAATTACAATTAAAAAGTTACTAATAAAGAGAAAAATGTTTTGCATTTCCTAATTATATTCTAAAGAACATAATAAATGAGGTGTTTCATTCTGGAAATTTATTCCCTATGCTAACTTTAACAGAGTAAACTAAAATTAGAAAGATTAAGTCTTACCTAATCAAGAATGGGGCTGAAATGATCTCCATACCTAATTGAAAAATGATACCAAAATAAGTCA
>CAYHOJ010000049.1:0-5166 GCA_964358305.1 uncultured Gammaproteobacteria bacterium
GGCACGCCGGCGGCGGCGAGCCCCATCTCCACGCCGCAAAGCGTGCCGGCCAGCATCAGTTCGTTGAAATCGCCGAGATGCCCGATGCGGAATATCTTGCCCTGGAGCTTGCCAAGCCCGGTGCCGAGCGACAGGTCGAACCGGTCGAGAATCAGCTTCCGCAGCGTGTCGGCGTTATGCCCGTCCGGTACCAGCACCGCCGTCAAGGTATTGCTGTACTCGGCCGGATCGAGGCACAGGATCTCGAACCCCCAGGCACGCACCGCGCGGCGCGTGGCCTCGGCGAGGCGCGCGTGGCGCGCGAACACCCGGTCGAGACCCTCTTCCTCGACCAGCATCGTGAGCGCCTCGCGCAGGCCGTAGAGCAGATTGGTGGCTGGAGTGTAGGGAAAGTACCCGGTCTTGTTCGAGGCGATCATTTCCTCCCAGCGCCAGTAGGCCCGCGGCAGGCGCGCCTCGCGGGTGGCCGCGAGCGCCTTGTCGGTGACCGCGTTGAAGCCGAGTCCGGGGGGCAGCATCAGGCCCTTCTGCGAACCGCCGACGGTCACGTCCACGCCCCACTCGTCGTGGCGGTAGTCGATCGAGGCGAGCGAGGAGATCGTGTCCACGAGCAGCAGCGCCGGATGGTTCGCGCGATCGATGGCCTTGCGAATTTCAGGAATGCGGCTGGTGACGCCGGTCGAGGTTTCGTTGTGCACGACGGCTACGGCGCGCACCACTTGGCCGCGATCGGCGCGCAGTTTCGCTTCGAGCGCAGCTGGGTCGGCGCCGTGGCGCCAGTCGCCTGGAATCACGTCGACCTCGAGCCCGAGTTTGCGCGCCATCTGCGACCACAGGGTTGCGAACTGGCCGGTCTCGAACATCACCACGCGGTCGCCGGGGGAGAGCGTGTTAACGAGCGCGGCCTCCCAGGCGCCGGTGCCGGAGGACGGGAAGACGATCACCTCGCCGCGGGTTTTGAAGACCTGCTTGAGTCCGGCGAGGATCTCGCGCGTGAGCACGGCGAAGTCTGGACCGCGGTGGTCGATGGTGGGCATGTCCATCGCCCGCAGGATTCGCTCGGGGACATTGGTTGGCCCCGGAATCTGGAGAAAGTGGCGACCGCTGCGAAAGGCCATGTCGGATATTCCGGCGGGCTGGAGGAAGGCCCGCAGTGGTCGGTCCAGTGTATACTGCATGCAAAATGCAAAGCAAACCGCCCGTCGTCTCTCCGGCCGCGCGCGCTGGCGACCCGGCACTTGCGATTCGCCTGCGCCGCGAGCTGGAGGGCGAGGTGCTGTTCGACGCCGGCGCGCGCGGGCGCTACAGCACCGACGCCTCGATCTATCAGATCGAACCGCTCGGGGTGGTGATCCCGCGCAATGCGCAGGACATCGTGCGCACAATCCAGATCGCCGGGGAGGCAGGCGTCGCGGTGCTCCCGCGTGGCGGCGGCACCTCCCAGATCGGCCAGACCGTGGGCGCGGCGCTGGTGCTCGACACGAGCAAGTACCTCGACCGGGTGCTGCACTTCGATCGCGCGGCGCGCCGCGTCACGGTCGAGCCCGGGATGGTGCTCGATGCCCTCAACCGTTTCCTGCGCCCGCACGGCCTGAGTTTCCCGGTGGACGTCTCGACCGCCAACCGCGCCACGCTTGGCGGCATGGCCGGCAACAACAGCTGCGGTTCACGCTCAATCCGCTACGGCAACACGGTGCACAACGTGCACGCCATCGAGGCGGTACTCGCCGGCGGCGAGCAGCTGCGCTTCGGTCCGGTCGGCGCCGACGACGCGGATATCGACCCGCCGCGTTATCGCGAACTCGTGCACCGGATGCGCGCGATTGCGGTGCGCGAAGGCGGCGAAATCGCGCGCCGCTTCCCCAAGGTATTGCGACGCGTCGGCGGCTACAACCTCGACTCGATTGACCCCGCCGGACACAACATGGCGCGGCTGCTGGTTGGCTCCGAGGGCACGCTCGGCTTCTTCACCCGCCTCGAACTCGATCTGCAGCTGATCCCGCCGCACCGGGTGCTCGGGATCTGTCACTTTCCGAGTTTCTACCAGGCGATGGATGCCACCCAGCATGTCGTCAAGCTCGACCCGAGCGCGGTCGAGCTCGTCGACCGCACCCTGATTGAGCTGTCGCGCGACATCGCCATGTTCCGCCCCACGATCGAGCGCTGCGTGCGCGGCACGCCCGATGCGCTGCTGCTGGTGGAATTCGCCGGCGAGGACCACGCTACCCAGCTCGCGAAGCTGCGCGAGCTCGACGCGCTGCTCGCTTCGCTCGGCCTGCCGCGCGCCGTGGTCGAGGCGGTCGAGCCGGAGTTCCAGCAGGCGGTGTGGGAGGTGCGCAAGGCCGGACTCAACATCATGATGTCGATGAAGGGCGACGGCAAGCCGGTGTCGTTCATCGAGGACTGCGCGGTGCCGCTCGAGGACCTGGCCGAGTACACCGACCGCCTGACACAAGTATTCCGCAAACACGGCACCACCGGCACCTGGTACGCCCACGCCTCGGTCGGCTGTCTGCATGTGCGCCCGATCCTCAACATGAAGGACGAATCCGGCGCCCGCAAGATGCGCGCCATCGCCGAGGAGGCCTTCGCGATGGTCAAGGAATACAAGGGTTCGCACTCCGGCGAGCACGGCGACGGTATCGCGCGCTCGGAGTTCCACGAATTCATGTTCGGCGCGCCGCTGGTGCGCGCCTTCGAGGAGGTCAAGGACAGCTTCGACCCGCGCGGCCTGTTCAACCCCGGCAAGATCGTGCGCGCGCCGCGCATGGACGACCGGCGGCTGTTCCGCTACCAGCCCGGCTACCGCATCGAGGAGGGCGCGGGCGCGCTCGACTGGTCGGCTTGGGGCGGATTCGGCGGCGCGGTCGAGATGTGCAACAACAACGGCGCCTGCCGCAAGCAGCAGCCCGGCGTCATGTGTCCCTCGTACCGGGTAACGCGCGACGAGCAGCACCTCACGCGCGGCCGCGCCAACACGCTGCGCCTGGCGTTAAGCGGTCAACTTGGGCCGGACGCGCTGTGGTCCGATGACCTGCGCGCGACCATGGACCTGTGCGTGAGCTGCAAGGGTTGCAAGCGCGAGTGTCCCACCGGCGTGGACATGGCGCGCATGAAGATTGAATACTTGCATCACTACCGCCGCCGCCACGGCTTGCGCCTGCGCGAGCGCTTGATCGCTTACCTGCCGCGCTATGCGCCGTGGGCGGCGCGCCTGCCGTGGCTGTTCAACCTGCGCGATTCGCTGCCGGGTCTCGCGTGGTTGAGTGAAAAGCTGCTGGGCTTAAGCGCGCGCCGTCGTCTGCCGCGCTGGCGGCGCGATGTGTTTAGCCATCGGGATGCTACGCCCGCCGTCCCGCCGGTGACGGCCCGCGAGGTCGTATTGTTGGCCGACACCTTCAATACCTATTTCGAGCCGGAGAACCTGCGCGCCGCCGTGGCGGTGTTGGAGGCGGCCGGCTACCGGGTGCACGTGCCGCGGCCGGCTGCTAACGGCCGGCCGCTGTGTTGCGGGCGGACATTTCTGTCGGTGGGAATGGTTGACGCCGCGCGCACCGAGGCGCGCCGTATGCTCGATACCCTCCATCCTTATATAGTGCGCGGCCTGCCGGTCATCGGCCTCGAGCCGTCCTGTTTGTTAACCCTGCGCGACGAGTTTGCCGCCATGCTGCCGGGGGAAGCGACCACGGCACTGGCCGCCCAAGCGCTGTTGCTCGAAGAATTCCTGGCACAGGAGCACACCGCCGGACGGCTGCAACTACCGCTCAGACCGCTGCTTGTAAAACGCGCGCTGCTGCATGGCCATTGCCATCAGAAGGCCTTCGGGGCGATGGCTGCCGTGCAGCAGGTCTTGCGCCTTATCCCGGGGCTGGAGGTAACCACTATCGAGTCGAGTTGTTGCGGCATGGCCGGCGCCTTTGGCTATGACGCCGAGCACTACGATGTTTCCCTGCGCATGGGTGAATTGAATCTTTTACCGGCGGTGCGCAGCGCCGCCGCCGACACCTGGGTTATCGCCGACGGCACCAGCTGTCGGCAGCAGATTCACGACGGCGCGCAACGCGAGGCGCGGCATATCGCGCGCGTGCTGCACGCCGCCCTGGCTACTCGTTGAGGAGGGATAAACGTTATGGCTGACATGCATCCAACGATCACGCCGGATAAAACGGCCCAGCGGACGCCGATCGCGCGTCGGGCGCTGCACGACGAGGTGGTGCGGCGCTTGCGCGAATTGATCTTCGAGGGCGATCTCGCCCCCGGGGCGCGTATCCCCGAGCGCGAGCTGTGCGAACGTTTTGGCATATCGCGCACACCGCTGCGCGAGGCGCTGAAAGTCCTCGCCTCCGAGGGGCTGGTCGACCTTCAGCACCATCGCGGCACGCTGGTATCGCGGCTTACGCCCGAGGCCGTGGACGATATGTTCCAGGTCATGGGCGCGCTCGAAGCGCTGGCCGGCGAGAATGCCTGTCGGCGCGCGCGCGATCAGGACATCGCGGAGATCGAGTCGCTGCATCGGCAGATGCTCGAACATTACCAGCGTCAGGAGCTTTCCGACTATTTCCAGATCAACCAACGTATCCACGAACGCCTGATCGAGGCGGCCGGCAATCTGGCGCTGACCAACATCTACCGGGGATTGAGCGTGCGCATACGGCGCGCGCGCTACATGGCGAATCTGTCGCCGGAACGCTGGAAACAGGCGGTGGCGGAACACGAACAAATACTTATCGCCTTGCGCGCCCGCGACGGCCAGCGTCTCAGCCGGTTGCTGCGGGAACATCTGCTGCACAAGGCGGATGTCGTCAAGGCCGTTCTCCTGGGCAAGGTCTGAATCGTGTTTGCCAGCCTGTGCTTTACCTTGGCGGATGGCACGCAGGTCAATTTAGAGCTCCGCCGCGCCTTGGCCGCGGGAGTCACCGGACGCGACCCGGAAAAGGTGCGCGCCCATCTTGCGCGCCAGGCGGCGCTCGGCATCCAGCCGCCGCCGCACGTGCCGATGCTTTATCCGCTGCTGCCGACGCTGGTCACGAACGCCAGCGACATCGGTGTGATCGGCATGGATTCCACGCCGGAGGTCGAGGCGGTGTTGTTTCATGCCGGTGGCATCGATTATCTGACGGTCGGGAGCGATCATACCGACCGCCGGATCGAGGCGACGTCGGCGTT
>CAYHOJ010000050.1:0-4938 GCA_964358305.1 uncultured Gammaproteobacteria bacterium
TAGCGCTTAGGAAAGACGCTGGGAAAACCCCTTTTATTCCTCCGCCATCAATTGTAAGAATTTTTCTGATCATGATTATTTTAGGGTGTGGATAAGTATACTTGTTTCTGAAGGTACCTTCAAGTATACTGGTATTATATTTGAAGGTATTTTGAAAGTCAATACTATGATAAGCAAAAAACAAAAGCAAATATATGATTTCATCGCTTCCTATTCTAGGGAGCATAGTGTTGGGCCATCTTTAGAAGAGATTGCAAACAATTTCTCTGATTTTTTAGCATATCCCTCCTCTGCTCATTATCATGTCAAGAAACTCCAGGAGGAGGGATATCTTAAGCGAGAATCAAATCGCCCGCGATCCATTGGCATTTATGCGGACAAAACTATAAAGAGCCCTTTCTTGAAGAAAGCAGGGCTAGATTCCATTCGTGTGCCAATACTGGGAGCGGCAAATGCTGGCCCTGCGACAATTTTTGCTGAGGAGAATATTTCTGGCTACCTCAAAATTTCTCGTAGTGTGGTGAACAAAAAAGATGGAGTGTTTGCATTGCGTGTTGAAGGCGATTCAATGAACAAAGCAAAGATAGGAGGAAAGAATCTTGATGAAGGAGATTTTGTGTTGATTGATTCCGAATATAAGAACCCTAGAGACGGAGACTACGTTCTTTCAGTGATCGATGGTTCCGCAAACTTAAAGAAGTTTGCGAGAGATACAAAAACAGGAGATATTAGGCTAATTTCTGAATCAAAGAATCCGAAACATAAACCAATTTATGTTTCGAGCGAAGATGATTTCATGGTGAATGGAAAAATTATCGCTGTTGTCAAAAAGTAAGTTAGCCCTTCCCAAGAAAAATTTTATTCTCTATAATGTATATGATGAACACTGACCTAAAAAAGAATCCTCTAACCTATGTAAGTCTTTTCAGTAGTGCCGGTGTGGGCTGCTATGGTTTTAAGCTTGAAGATTTTGAGTGTGTGGCAAGTGTTGAAATCATCGAGCGACGTCTCAATGTTCAGAAACATAATAACAAATGCCGGTACGAGTCTGGTTATATAGCAGATGACATTGTCGAAGAAAAAACAAAGGAAAGAATCAGGAAAGAAATTGATCTCTGGAAAAAAAATCATGTGGTAAAAGAATTAGATGTTTTGATTGCAACACCGCCTTGTCAGGGCATGTCTGTTGCTAACCATAAAAAAGGCAACGAACTTGCGCGTAATTCTCTTGTTGTTGAATCAATCAAGCTTGTTGATGAGACCAAACCAAAATTCTTTATCTTTGAAAATGTAAGGGCTTTTTTAAATAGCATTTGTACTGATATTGATGGAAAAGATAAAAAAATTCGTGAGGCAATAGAATTGAATTTGGGCGGGGAATATAATATTCACTACCAAATCATCAACTTTAAAGATTACGGAAACCCGTCAAGCAGAACACGAACGCTTGTACTTGGTGTACGCAAAGACTTACAGGAAATAACCCCGCTTGATTTCATGCCAGTCTTACAAAAAGAGAAAACTATACGAGAAGTGGTTGGAAATCTCCCATCCTTAAAAATAATGGGAGAAAGTGACAGTAAAGATATTTATCACAATTTTAGACCTTACGGGAAACACATGATTTCTTGGATTGAAAATACAAAGGAAGGTGAATCTGCATTCAATAATGAAGATCCAAAACGCCGTCCGCATAAAGTAGTAAATGGAAAAATGATTTCCAACGCAGAAAAGAACGGCGACAAATATAGCCGTTGTTTTTGGGATAAAGTTAGCCCATGTGTTCATACTAGAAACGATATCTTTGCAAGCCAAGCAACAATTCATCCGCACGATAATCGTGTTTTTAGTATTAGAGAATTAATGAAACTCATGTCCATTCCCGATTCGTTTAGATGGTCCAGTATTCCGGAAAATGAACTAAATGGGTTTTCATCTGAAGAAAAAAGTAAATTTCTAAAAAAAGAAGAAATGAATATTCGCCAATCACTTGGTGAAGCAGTTCCTACAATCATTTTCCGTCAAATTGCACAGCACATAAGGAAATCTATCCAAAAAAAGGTTTTGGGGGACAGAGAAGTGGAAAGAATAATACAAAGTGAGAATTTGGGAGAAATAAAAAATCTGAAAGTATTTTTGAATAAAAATCTACAAAATTATTCATTTACTGAGTTATCGAAAATCGTTGAATTAGCAAATGCTTACAGATTTAAACATGCAGCTTACTATACACGACAGGATATTTGTTTTACGGTGGTCAAGGACTTACCTGATGCTTCAAACTATTCGGCTCTAAAAATTTTAGAGCCATCCGTTGGCGCAGGAAATTTTCTTCCACTTCTGATTGAGAAGTACAAATCTGTTCCCAGTGTTGAGATTGATGTGGTTGATATAGATTCAAATGCTATCGATATTTTAGAAATCTTAATCAAGAAGCTAGATATTCCAAAAAATATAAAAATTAACTTCCTGAATGAGGACTTTCTTCTATTTGGACGAAAAGGTCTTTTCGCAAATGAAAACACACAATACAACATCGTTGTGGGAAACCCTCCATTTGGGAAACTTACAGATAACGATATTCTTTTAAGTGAATACAAAAAAGAGAAAAATAATACTAAAACTAGTAATTTATTCTCGTTTTTCTTAGAGAAAGCAATTCACCACGCTGATATCGTTGCACTTATTATTCCAAAGAGCTTTCTTTCTGCCCCAGAGTTCAATGATACGCGCACGTTTGTCTCAAAGTTTGCCATAGAAAAGATTACTGACTATGGAGAAAGGGGTTTTAAGGGCGTAAAGATCGAAACAATAAGCCTCATCATTAACACAAAGCGAGATGGATCTAATAACCAAGTTTTGGTTGAGTCGTATGTGAAAAATGAAATAGGTTTTAAGGAGCAGTATTATATTTGTGCGCAAGAATTCCCATACTGGCTGGTATATCGGGATACTTTCTTTGACGGCGTTGCTTTAAAACTTCGCTTTGGTGTATTTACTGCTTACCGTGATAGACAAATAACAAAGCAACTTACAAAGTCGGTTGGCCGTGTACGCGTCCTCAAATCTCGTAATATAGGAAGTAATATGGTTGTCGATATTCCTAATTATGATTCTTATGTTGATGAATACGAAAATCTCTCGATATCAAAATATATTAATCATGAAGATGCCGTGCTTGTTCCTAATCTCACCTATAATCCGCGTGCCTGCTTCCTACCTGAAAATACGATTGTAGATGGATCTGTGGCAGTTTTAATTCCTAGGAGAGAGGAAGAAATAACTGAGGAAGATTTGGCATACTACAATTCAGCCGAGTTTGTGAAATTTTACAAGGTTGCGAGAAACTATGGGACACGCTCCCTCAATATAGATAACAATTCTGTTTTCTTCTTTGGTCTCGTAAAGAATGCTTAAGCAGTAGCCTGAAGTGCTTTAATATTTTTTCTGATCTCTAAAAAATTTACTTGTGGGTCAATATCTAAACCTAAACAGGTATTAAGTAAACGAATAAAACTCTCTTTTGAGTAAATAAATTCTCCAGCAGTAATTGATTCTTCAATACTGGTACATTTTGCTTCTAAACACTGGATCTGATAATCACGACTAATTTCTTGAGTGTGAGCATTTGGATGTGCACGACTAAAATGTTGTTCGGGTGTGAGTTTAATAAGATTTTCAGTATATGCAGAAAATTCCGGATACTGAGAGCGTGGGAATATATGATGTACTTGTGTTGCTTGTCCGTTTGCCCACTGATCTCGCACTTCACTCGAAACATATTTCCGTTTGACTAACTGCATTGCCTTTGAGATTCGATACTCTGCAAAATCCTCTTTTTGCTTTGTTTCTTCCACGGTAATGACGGCTTCTTGTCGTGATTTCCCTTTTGCCTTTTTAAGGTCACGGAAATTGGTCCGGTTATACATAAGGTCGCTGAAAGCAAAAGGATATTTTGTGACATATCCTTTCTCGCTTCCATAAGTTCCGTTTCTAACTGCGAAGGGATTAAGGACTTTTGGAAAAATTCGATTTATCTCCGTAATACCGTTTATTTCAGTATTTCCCAACATGAAGCGATGAAAGCGCGATTTGAGTGTATCGAAATAAGCAGAATCAAATTTCTTTGAAATTTGATTCTTATAGCTTTCTAGATGATTAAAGAATCCACTATCAGTTAAAACTTTAACGATGTATTCAAAAAGAAAATCAAGAGAACCTCTTTCGTTCAATGAAATATATTCGAGAAGTTGCCTATTATTTATTGAGTAGTGGTTTGTGTTCCCATCTTTTTTCTCCTCCAAGACTTGAGCGTAAGCAAGTGTTTTTAATGGCTGCCCAATAAATTTGTTGTATTCCGAAAAAGCTGTTTTGTTTGATGGTGCCGGTTTTCCAAAAATTGCTTTTGTGTTTTTCTCAAAATAATCTGATTCCCATATATTTTTTACAGTGAAACTTCTATTGTCTGGAAGGTTTAAGATACAATCTGCAACAAACGATAAAACATCTGGCGTGACTTTCTGATCCATAAATCGAGAATAGCCAGGATATTTTTTCCTGATGTCAAAATCTTTATTCTCAAAATGTAATGCTATAAGATTGTTCATTGTATAAAGAATGAAATATCCTTTTTATAGATTAAAGCAAATTTTTTGATTTCTGCCACATCAAGTCGTCTTTCCCCAGACTCGATTTTTGAGATAAAAGACTGCGGTTTTTCAAGTTTGCCCGCAACCTCTTGTTGTGCAAGCCCAGCCTCAATACGCGCTGTTTTCAAGCGTTCTATGATGTCTTTGTAATCTTTTGAATAAACGGACTTGCTCATGTAGTTACTATAATATATCCTTTTATGGTATAATCCCAAAATGGGATTATACATATTTCTGAAACGGCGAAGCAAAACCAAAAATTTCCTTTCCATTTCTTTTTCCGCTTCGC
>CAYHOJ010000051.1:0-4750 GCA_964358305.1 uncultured Gammaproteobacteria bacterium
ATAGTTTTCAAACAATTTCAATTTAAAGTTGCAATTTCAGTTGAGTTGGGTATACCATTGGCTTTAATGAGTTTACTGAAGTTAGATTATTTTCTATTTGGGACATATTGAAGAGCTATTATATCATTTATTGCCATGCCTCGCAGATGATTTTAAAGGAGCAAAAATCACAGTGTTTGCCCGGATCGGCAGGGAATTCGTTTTTTCTTATTTCTTCAATCATCTCAACGGCTTCCCTTTTTGTCTTGATTAAATCCTCATCATTTTTTTTGAGAGTGATTTTTTCCGGAGTTTGGAGATAATAAAAAGTCAGATTAATGTCTTCCAATTTTTTGTTAAACAAATTCTTATCGTTAGCTGCTAGGGCATAGATGGTTAGTTGTAAACTTTTTGTCAGCTCACGTTCACTAGGTTTTTTCCCGGTTTTATAATCAATGATTTCAATTTCTTTATTTTTCAATTCATCAATTCGATCAATTTTTCCCGTTAAAAATATATCTTCAGTGATTTTTATTTTAAATAATTTTTCCAAGCCAATAATTTTTAAATCTGAACTATGAAATTTATCAAAATAATTTTTCAATATTTTTTCTCCTTCTTTTTTCATTCGATATTCATGAGCTTTTGAAGAATATCCGATTGGAATCCAGGATTTTTTATAAAGTTCTAATAGTCTTTTTTTGTCCACCTTTTTATTTTTAAGAAAATCACTATAGAAATCCTGAAGAGTTTTGTGAATCGTTGTTCCAAAAGATTCAGATGCAGTTGAAGTTGTTGGAATTTTCAAAACATATTGATATTTATATTGAAGCGGACAGGTTTTGTAGGAGTTGAGTTGGGAATATGAAAAATTGTTGGTGATTGGCAATCGCTCTGTAGGGGCATTGCGCGCAATGCCCGTACCATTTAATATATTTATTTGTTTTGTTTGTTTAAAATCAAAAATAGTCAATTGAGATTTTGATTCTTTTTTAATGTCTAATTGTCTATCTATCAATTCTTGTCCCAATGTTTCGATAACAAACCGAGAAATTTTTCTTTGTCGTTTTCCTTCTCCATAAAATTTTGAAGAAGATAGAAAAACTTGATCTTTGGCCCGAGTTAGTCCGACGTAAAAAAGCCGCCGTTCTTCCTCAATATGATAATCGCCGGTTGGCAATATTTCCTTAATCAAATCATCAGGAATGCTGATAGTCTCCTTTTTATGTCTGGTTGGAAAGCGTTCCTCGGTTAAATTAACCAAAAAAACAACAGGGAATTCCAATCCTTTGGCTGAGTGAACAGTCAGAATATTAACTGCATTAATTGACGCTATATCAGTCTTGGCAACCAATGGCGATTCTCCCATTTCAATACTCATGTTGATAAAATCAACAACTGCAAATACAGATGCATCTTCATGTTCTGACTCAAACATTTTTAACTTATTAAAAAAATTAGAGATATTGATAGCGATCCTTTCTTGAGATTCAGATTTATAATTTGTCAACGTCAATAATAAACCAGATTCTTCCAAAAAATAATAAAGGATTTGACCAGCGGTATTTGTTTTTAATAATCCTATATGTTTGACGACCATTTTATAAATTGCTAACAATTTTTCTTTTGTTTCAGATTTTAATAACGGTAAATATTTTTTATAAATTTCAAACTCGCTTCGATCAAAGAGATAAATTTCCATTGCTTGGAAGAGCGATTGATTGATTTTTTTTGAAAAAGTCAGTAATAAAGATACGTCTTTTTTATCAACACTATATATATCCATATATAGTAGTCGAAACAAAGAAGGGGAATCTTCAAGATTATAAAGGACTTTAAGATATGCAATCAAATCTTTAACTTCTGGTTGTTTGTAGAGTGTTCCTGGGCCAAAAAATTGGTAGGGGATACCGGCGCGAACTAAAGACCTAACAAATGGTTCGGAGTGATTGTTAGCACGGACCAATATAGCGAAGTCAGAATATTTGTATATTTTTGATAATTCTAGAATTTGTTTGGCAACATTATCAGATTCGTCTTCGACGTTTTCGGCTAAATAGAAACCAGGGGTTAGGGAATAGGGACTAGGGATTAGGGATTTTTTGGTAGCAATTAGGTTTTTAGAAATACCAAGTTTGAATTCCAAAGTGTCAGGGTCGTTATTTTTAATAAGTTTGTAAGCTGCGTCAAGAATAGTTTGATTGGAACGATAATTTTTTTTCAAAGTTATCTGTTTGACTTTTTTATAGTCCTTCATGAAATTAATAATGTTTGAAACTGAAGCGCCACGAAATTTATAGATGGCTTGTGAGTCATCACCAACAACGGTTAGATATGGAGTTGATTTAGCAAGACAAAGTAATTTGATTAATTGATATTGAGAAATATTAGTATCTTGAAATTCGTCAACTAAAACAAATGGATACTGTTGTTGATAGCGTTTTAAAATGTTTGGTCTTTTTTGAAAAAGTTGTAGAACATAAAAAACAAGGTCGGCAAAATCCATCAATCCTTCTTTAATTTTCAATTTTTGGTAGGTTTGGTAAGCAGTTGCCAACTCTTGGTATTTCTCTCGTTCTATTAATTCTTCTTCTATTCTTTGATCTTTGATCTTTGATCTTTGATCTTGAGAATAGCGAATATATTCTTCTGGCGAAATATCTTCGTCTCGTAGGCGAGAAAAATGTTGTAGTAATGCTTCTAAAAACTTATTGGGATTTCCTAGGGGACGAAAGTATTTAAGTTTAAAAAGAAAGATATTTTGTTTCAATAAAATTATTGTTTCTGCCTCCGTCATCAACTGGTAACTTGGGGAAAGACCGATTTGAAAGCCATTTTCTTTCAAAATCTGATCGGCAAAAGCGTGAAAGGTCGAGACGTTCATCTGAAAATATCCGTAAGGCATTGCTTTATCAACTCTTTCTTCCATCTCGCTGGCAGCTTTTTCAGTAAAGGTCAATGCCAGAATTTGTTCAGGTTTAGCCAATTTCTTTTTGACTAAGTATTTTATTTTTTCAACGATTACAGAAGTCTTCCCAGTTCCTGCCCCAGCGATTATCAGTAGGGGGCCATTGTTATACTTAACTGCCTGTAATTGTTCCTTATTCAAAGCATAGTCGCTCATGCAAAACATTCTATCAGAATGTTATAAATCAATGTGAGTTTTAAAAATGCTACACCGTAACATTAGGGTGTAACAATAAAAAAATTATCTTACGTACGATCGTTCACAAGTTGATATCTTATAAATACTATTACCTAATATCCTATTGACATTCTTAACCTCAATCCGTATCATAAATTCTAAAGCTTGAAAAGCCTTCTTGTTTTTTTATTTTTTTCGGTTATAATAAGTAAGGCTTGTTATTTACTTTAAACATTTTTAGGATTAGATGTTTAAAGTATAAACTTCTCTAAGCTGCTTTGTCCGCTTTGCGGATCAAACCAGCAAGAGTAGCTAATCCCATTATTAATTTATTTTATATAAACATATGGCAGACGGCGTTTTTAAGAGGAACAAACCTCATTTAAATATTGGTACGATTGGTCACGTTGATCATGGAAAGACAACTTTAACTTCAGCAATTCATTATTTCTTATCAAAAACAGGTAAAGCAAAATTCTTAAAATATGAAGAGATTGATAAAGCTCCGGAAGAAAAAGCAAGAGGAGTCACGATCAATCTTCACCACAGCGAATATGAGACAGATAAAAGACACTATGCACACATTGATGCCCCAGGACATGCCGACTATATTAAGAACATGATTACCGGTGCCGCTCAGATGGATGGAGCTATCCTAGTTGTTTCTGCCCCAGATGGTCCAATGCCACAAACTAGAGAACATATTTTACTTGCACGTCAGGTAAATGTTCCTGCCATAATTGTTTTCTTAAACAAAGTTGACATGGTTGAAGATAAGGAAATCTTAGACTTAGTTGAAATGGAAGTGAGAGAACTTTTGACTAAATATGGATTCCCTGGTGATAAAGTTCCAGTTATTCGTGGTTCGGCAATTAAAGCATTAGCCGACGATCCAGCTGGACTTAAATCAATTGAAGATTTAATGACACAAATTGATAACTATATACCAGATCCGGTTAGAGACACTGATAAACCGTTCTTGATGCCGGTTGAAGATGTCTTTACAATATCTGGACGAGGAACAGTTGTTACAGGACGAGTCGAAAGAGGTATTGCAAAAGTAAACGAAGAGATGGAGATAGTTGGAATCAAAGATACTAAAAAAACAGTTATTACCGGGGTTGAGATGTTCAAGAAAACTTTAGACGAAGCTCGAGCAGGGGACAATGTTGGTTTGTTACTTCGAGGAGTAGAGAAAGAAGATGTAATTCGCGGGCAGGTAATTGCCAAACCAGGTTCAATTACCCCACACACAGAATTTGATGCGGAAATTTATATTCTCACTAAAGACGAAGGTGGACGACACACACCATTCTTTAAAGGATATCGACCCCAGTTTTACATCAAAACCACTGATATTACAGGAGAAGTGGAATTGCCAGCCGGTGTTGAAATGGTTATGCCAGGGGACAATGTCAAAATTAAAGGTAAATTGATCTATCCAGTTGCTATGGAAGAAGGATTGAAGTTTGCCGTTCGAGAAGGTGGCCACACGGTCGGAGCGGGAGTTGTCACAAAAATAATCAAATAATTGTTGATTTAGCACTTTAATACTATGCCGAAAGGAAGAATTAGAATTAGGCTTAAGTCGTATGACCATCGTTTGATTGATGAAACGTGTCAAAA
>CAYHOJ010000052.1:0-4718 GCA_964358305.1 uncultured Gammaproteobacteria bacterium
ATTCTTTTGTATACTTTTTTAAAGACTACTTTCCTACGTTTTAGTGATCTGTTCTTCATTCTTTCTTTTTCTTCTTCTTTCCTTTTTAGTGAAGGTTTTTTATAAAACATTTTTTTTCTTAGGGTATCAACAATTTCTTCATCAATGAAGGAGCGAGTAAATTTTCGAAACATGCTGTCTTTTGATTCGCCCTTTCTTTTTATTACTAAAACCATAAATAATCAACCTCCCTCCAAATATAATACGAATGATACGAATTTTTATGCAAATGCCACGAATTATGCGAATATTCGTATAATTTGTAGAATTAGCATTTCTTTATTTGTGGTATTCGTATTATTATGTTAATTCTATCTTATGCTCTTCACTATTTCAATGATCTTATTTAATGATAGCGGTGTTGGGATAAGTTTTGGATTTCCGGATGAGCCGTTAAGTAACATATGACCGGAAACATGGAAAAACCAACTGCCCTTTTTATCTAGTTTTAAAATTTCCTCATAGACTGGTTTCAAACTTAATTTTTTATCAGGCAGAGTTTTTATTCTGGTGAATCCCACCTCAGGATGACGTCTAATTACTAGTGCAAAACCCTTTTTAAGTGCGAACTTTACAGCCTCTTCATTTTTTGATTCTAACGCAAGTGATTTGCCTAAATATGACTTAAAAACATAACCATTTTTGATTTCTTCCTCGGCGGAAACTTTATTTTTGAAAACGATTAAAACAGCTTCCAATAACTGAAAAACAATTTCAATCAATTTTAATTCTTCACGATTAATGACTTTTAACCCGTCAACCAGCTGGCGAATCATAAAATCATACCGGTCATCCGCTGGCTCGGAATAAAAAACTTCAGCAAAGTGATCAGTAGAGTTTACATATTCAACAATTTTTTCTAAAGGTTTAATTTCTTTTTCTTCAACGAAATCGCGACCAACCAAATATTTATATACAAGTTTTGTGGCCGATGTGTAGTCGTTGGTTTGATGATGATCGAATTTTCCAAGACCTGTATCGACGTGAATAATGTTTTTGTCACTATCAGGCAACTGATCATCTAAAGTTGTCCCTGATGGAACGAATTTTATTTGGGCTCCATTCCAATCAGGTAAATACTTTTTTATTAACCAAACGGACGCAATTGCGTCCAAGTCGGGAGAAAGATGGGTAACGATGGTTTTCATAGATAAATAAAACTTTAATGTATTGAATGTTGTCACCCCCTCGTAGGAGGGGATCCAGTCGATAATTACATTTTAAAAAGTTTATTTTAGTCTGGATTCCCGCCTCCCCTTCGGTGGAACTCAGGGCAAGCGCGGGAATGACATCAAATCATGATTAACCTTTTATTTTTTTAATAACCTCTTCTAAAGACATTATTTTTACTTCCTTCTCATCTCTCTTCTTGTATTCCACCTTCTTCCCTGTCCTTTTAGACACTACTAACCGAATAGGAATTCCAATAAGATCGGCATCAGAAAATTTATTACCGGCAGTTACGTCGATTCTATCGTCAAACAAAACTTCAATTCCCTTATCTGTAAGGGTTTTATAAACTTTATCAACTCTTGATTTTATAGATTCATCGCTTAGATCTAGACCGATCAGGTGAGCTTGAAAAGGAGATACAGATTCAGGCCAAATTATTCCTTTTTCGTCATGAAATTTTTCAACAATCACACCCATGATTCTTGAAGGACCAATTCCATAACAACCCATATAAATCTGTTTTTGTTTTCCGTCAGTATCGATAAATTTATAGTCAAATGCATCAGTAAACTTGGTGTAGAGTGGAAAAATATTGCCAACTTCAGCCGCTTTTTTTACTTCGTATTTTTCCTGGGTTTCCGGAAATAAATCTCCACTTTTGGCGACCTTAATATCATAAAAATTTTTTGGCACAGGAATGTCACGACCAAAGTTTACATTGATTGAATGGTAATTTGTCTTATTGGCTCCACATTCAAAATTGAGGCGATTATTGACGGATTCATCAAAAAATACTTCAACTTCTTTTGGTAAATTTAATATTCCGGCATAACCAACTTCAGCTCCGGTTATTTTTTTAACAACCTCACGTGATGCAAGTTTTAGGGCTTTACATTTTACAATTTTTCTTAATTTATCTTCATTAATATCATATCCACCACGGACGGCAACAGCTATCACCCTACCATCGTCTGTCTCAAAAATCAAAGTTTTGGTAGTCTTTTCAACCGGAATTTTTAAGTAGTCAGCCAGTTCTTGAACACCAATGATCCCCTTACCTAAGACATCTTTTTTTGGTAACATCTCTGTATCTTTTTCTACAATCTTTGGAGCGATGCTTGGGGCGACCTCACGATTATAATAAATATTTTTACTTTTAGCATAGAATACCACGTCTTCTCCAGTTTCACAAAATGTCTGGAATTCGTGGGAATAATCGTCAGTAAATGAACCACCTGATGCTAAGACTATCACTGTTTCATCCTTAAGACCTAATCTTTCAAAAACCTTAAAATATACTTCTTTGGATCTTTCATAATATTTTTTAAAATCTTCAATAGATGTATGAAAGCTATATAGATCTTTCATTCGAAATTCTCTACCTCGTAATAATCCGGATTTAACACGAGGTTCATTGCGAAATTTAGTTTGAATTTGATATAAAGCGAAAGGAAAATCTTTATAACTTAGATTAAATTTTTGGCCTAGTGGAACGACCACTTCTTCATGAGTTGGATTTAAGACATACTCGGTAGCATTTTTTGCCTCGGCAAATTTATTAGCTGGTGTAGTTTTCATTAGGACGTCAACTGTTTCTAACCTTCCAGTTTTTTCCCAGGCGGATTGAGGGGCAAGAGAAGGCATAAAGACTTCATTACCGATTTTATCCATTTCTTCTCGGATAATATTTTCAATTTTATTTAGAACTTTTATTCCTAATGGTAAATAGGTGTAAACTCCGGCCATCACCTGGTCAATAAAGCCACCTTTTTGCAAATATGTAGCATTGGCCGAATCGTATTTTTTCGAATCTTTCTTGGTTTTTCCGAAAAGTTTTGAATATAACATGATTAGATAATTATAGTATAGATTATATTCTATACTTTTAAACTTTTAAATGTAACTGAATAGCTCTTTTATAAGCCGACTTAATAGCTGATAAAAAAACACTTTCAAATTCTGAGTCAACTATTTTATTAAACGCTGCTTCTGTTGTTCCTCCTTTGGAGGTCACTTTTTGCCTTAAAGTTTTAAGTGACTCTTTAGATTTTTTTAAATATTCAGAACTTCCAACTAAAGTTTGTGTCACTAATTCATATGCTAATTTTTTATCTAATCCAATTTTTATTGCTGCTTTTTCCATAAGCTCGGTTAAATAAAAAAAATAAGCCGGACCGCTTCCAGAAATAGCGGTGACTTGGTCTAATAAATTTTCATTTTTTAATTCAATTTCAGTTCCTATTAATTGAAAGATTTTCTTAAAAATCTTAATATCTTTATCATTGACATTTTTATTTTTAATCCAGCATGAGACTGATTGGTTAACTTTAGCGCACAGATTAGGCATTACTCTTATAATTTTTAGTTTTTTACATAAAAATTTTTCTATTGATTTTATTTCAACTCCGGCTACAATAGAAATAATCAATTTATCTTTTGATATAACATCTTTAATTTCCTCAAGAACTATTTTTATTACTTGAGGTTTTACGGCAATAATTAATATGTCACCTTGATTGACTACGAGCTTATTAGTTAATTGTTTATTGCTAACAAGCAATTGATTCTTGTTTATCAATTTGTTCTTTAGTATTCCATCTCTAATGGCTTGTCCCATATTTCCTAAACCAATAATGGCAATTTTTTTATTCTCTAATATGACCTTTTCCATAGACGATCCATTTATAAATTGATAATTCTTTAAGACCAACCGGTCCACGTGCATGAAGTTTACCGGTTGCAATTCCCATCTCTGCTCCCAACCCAAAAACATACCCGTCGTGTAAACGGGTAGAGGAGTTGATAAAAATTGTAGCAGAATCGATCAACTGACAAAATTTGTTTATAGCATCTTTGTCTTGGGCAATAATTCCTTCTGAATGTTTTTTACTGTAAGTATTAATAAAGTTAATCGCCTCATCCAAAGAATTAACGATTTTTATCGACACTTTCATTCCTAAAAATTCCTGATTCCAATTACCAGTAATTATTTCAACTTTATTTTTCTTAAAACTCTTAATAATTTTTGTTAATAATTTGTCTTTCAAATCTTTATGAATAACAATTGTATCCAGGGAATTACAGGCCGAAGGCTTTGTAATTTTTGCGTTGATTAATACTTTTTCAACAATAGACAGATCAGCACTTTTATCGATGTAGATCCTAGCTCCACCAGATGAATGAGCTAATACCGGAATCGAGGAATTATTTTGAATACTTTTAACCATTTCATATCCGCCACGAGCAATGATCAAATCTATGATGTCATTTCTTTTCAATAATTTTCTGACAATGGATTTGTTTTTTGATTGAATAAAACAAACAGCTTCTTTTGGAAAACTGGATTTAATTAAAGATTTTTTTATGCAATCATATAGAATCAAGTTTGTTTTCATTGCTTCCGAACCACCTTTCAATATGGCAACATTACCAGACTTTATACAAAGACAGGTAACATCAATCGTTACTTCAGGTCTTGACTCATAAATAATTAATATCGTACCAAT
>CAYHOJ010000053.1:0-4430 GCA_964358305.1 uncultured Gammaproteobacteria bacterium
CGAGAACCGAAGTTGCGCGAGGTCGTCCTCCCACAGGCAGATGGGGCATTGCTCGTGGTGACCGGGCTGACGGGCAAACACCAGATAACCGCAGCAGGGGCAGGGAAATTTTCTATCGTCCAGCACGATTTACAAAATAGGCCGGTCTCCCATGGATTGCAATCGGCGCGCCCAAAAGCAAAGGGGCGGTTGCCCGCCCCTTCACGGCACTTCCGATCCCAATCCGTCTCAGTTCACTTTCGGGTCGAGTTCGCCCTTGTCGTAGCTTTCAGTCACTCATCAGAATTTGATGACTATGGCTGTTCCAACAACATAAATTCCGTAGCCAGGAATTCCTTCAGCGCTTTCTGTACCTTACCGTGAGCGTCCGGGTGATAGGCGATGGTCGGTCCTAACTCCACGCATGCGTCGCTATAGGTAAAGCTTTTCCCGGTCGCAGTGTTGATGATTCGCCCGTTGCTGCTCTCTTCTAGATTGCATCGGCGGGTCGTCTGGGCCTTTTCCAATTTCCGTGGCTCCTTGAGCATAGCCCAATCAAATACATGATGAGCGCCGGGATACTCAGTCAGTTGCACATCCTTCCCATCCTTGCGAACACGCTCCACGTATGAGCGGCACGCATCTACAGGACTGTAGTCATCCGCGCTGCCGTGGAAGATACGAATCGGCCTCCCGACAACATCGATGTCGCCGCGATAAGTCGTTCTGCAATCCGGGTAGAAGGCAATGTACGCGGCATACTCCGGAGCATTTGCAGCATGCATCCGTTGAAAGCGCACCAGACTGGCATACAGGGAAGCCTGACCACCGCGGGAAAAGCCCATGAGGGCGATTCTTTCGGGATCGATTCGCGGGTGCTTCGCCAGCAATTCGAGGGCGCGATACGCATCAACGATCATTGCCAACCTCCCTAACTGGGACTGATCGTTGTTAACGGCCACAAGCCCACGCCCCGTGAAACTGTCGAAGACGAAGGTCGCGATACCCATCGCATTGAGCCACTGGGCCCAGTCGTCCACATAGCCCGAAATACCCGAGGAACCGTGCACCAGCACCACGGCAGGCAACTGCTCGGTTCCGAGTTTCGGAATCCTCAGTTCGCCCGCAAGGATGATCGGTTTTCCGTTCTTTTTCCCGGTCAAAAATTCTTGGTCTGTCAGGGTTGTGGACTGAAATGCATGGACCTCCACCCTTGCTATGCCTGCGTGACCCGGGCTTGGCGCGAAGAAAATCAGCATCAGGAACACTCCGATAAGCGAATTTCCCCACTTGTTGGTTACACGGCGTGAAATGGCAGTTTTTAGCACAGCACTATTGGCAATCATGGCAATTCCCTCCTGATCCGGTTGTGTACGTACCACCCCTGCGGTCATAAAACAGGTGTGGTACCACGGCCACAATCTAGCGACCCGGGTAGGAGTACGCTGTGCGAAATCAAGCTACACACATGTGAAATATTCACATTGCTACACCCGTCCCGGCATGGGAAGGGGGCCGTTGCCTTTCCGCTACCGGGCAGGAGGAAGTCTTTCGCGGATGATTAAGCGTTTGCCGTCGTGTTGGAGATAATCACCGTCGACGAGATCCTTCATAATACGGCTGACCATCTCGCGCGACGCACCCACGCGGTTCGCGATTTCCTGGTGGGTCAAGTGTTCATCGATTACAAGCAGGCCATCGCGGTTTACAGCTAAGTTAAGCAACAGATGTGCGATACGCCCATAGACGTCGAGTAGCGCCAAACTGCGCACATTGTCCGTCAGTGCACGTACCCGCCGGCTCAGGTGCCGGATCAACGCGATGGCGATACTGGGGTTCCGGCTCAAGCAGTCTTGAAATGCCGCGCGCGAGATAATGCAAAACTTCGCGGTCTCTAGCGTCATAATCGACGCCGATCGCGGGCCCCCATCCATTAAAGCGATCTCACCGAAATATTCCCCGGGACCCTGGGTCCGCAAGACAACCTCGCGGCCTTGGTCGTCGGTCAGGAACACCTTCACCCGACCCTCAAGAATGAGGTAAAACGAATCCGAAAGATCGCCTTCAATGACAACCACGGCACCGCGAGGGAAAACTCTGGTCACACCGTGTCCAAGAAGGACGTCAAAGTCACCTTTCACAAGGCCGGAAAACAACGGCACATCAGCGAGCATGGTATCGGGGCCGCATGAGTATTCGCTAGCTGAGACCGGTGCGACGCAAAGCTTTTCTTAGCTTTTCGACTTGTTCCGGTTTTTGTATTGGAAAGGCCTTGTCCGCCTTCTCAAGCGTGAAGTCCGGGTCCAGACTCAATATCTGGTCAACCTCCCATTTCGCCTCGTCCAATTTCCCGAGATCGCTCAAACTGGCCGCGAGGTAAATGTGTGCAGATAACCGGTTGTAATTACGGTTAATCGCGTCCTGCAACACCGCCACAGCTTCCTCATGGCGACCGACATGATAATAGGCCAAGCCCAGAATCGTCGGGTACTGAACCTGATAGTGCGGGTTGAGTCGCATGGCCTTATGCATTAGGGGAATGGCCTGCGCCGGATCACCATTGAAGATGTGGCTCGATGCCTGCGCGGCGTGGCCATCGGCATTGTTCGGGTCGAGAGCAATAGCACGGCTGGCCTCCTCGACTGCCTGATCGTAGCGTTTGCTGCTATAGAGATAAACAAAGGCCAGTACGCCATGACCATGGGCCAGATTCGTGTCGAGAGAGACCGCACGCTTGGCCAGATCGTACGCTAAACGTCTCGACACCTCGGGGTCCGTACTCCACTCGAAACGAAACTCATCTAGATGAACCATGGCGAGGGCGGCAAAGGCGCGCGCGAACCTTGGGTCCATCAAAATAGCGTGCTGATACAACTCACGTGCGCGCCGATGGTTCTCCTTGGTGTTCAGCAGAAATTGTGCCTGCCCTTGGAGGAAGTAATCGTATGCCTCGATATTCGCAGTGTACCGTTGTGACAGCAGCTTCTGTTCCTCTTCGGTCAGTCGAACCGATAGGGCTGTGACGATGTTCTTCGTGATTTCATCCTGGACCACAAGCACATCGGTAAGCTCACGGTCATAACGCTCGGTCCAGAGATTGTGACCTGTCACGGCATCTATGAGCTGCACGCTAATCCGCACCCGGTTGACCGACTTTTGGACGCTGCCATCGAGCACATATCGCACATTGAGTTCATGGCCAACTTTGCGAACATCCACCGGCGATCCTTTGTATGTGAACGTCGAGTAACGCGCGATCACGAGAAGCTTGGATAAGCGCGACAACTCCGTGATGAGTCCTGTCGTCACACCGTCACTGAAATACTCCTGCGTGGGGTCGTTGCTTAGGTTAGCGAACGGGAGCACGGCGATGGAAATTTGATCCTGACCTGCCGGCGAGACGGGACCTGTACGCGCGCCGACGATCCAGATCAGGGCAACGATCAGCAACAGCGCTGCCGCCGAGCTTCCCGCGACAACAATCCGCCTATCCCTGAACCACAGCCACCACCTCCGACGACGAGGCATTTCGGGACCGACCGCGATCCGATATACCGGAATCGGTTGGGAGACGTTTTTGACCTTCTGCTTGCCGAGAAAATCACAGCCGAGATCGAGCACGTGCTGAATCTGGTTGTAGACCATACCGGACACGCAGATGCCGCCGGGTTCCGCCAAGCTCTGCACGCGCGCGGCGACGTTGACGCCATCGCCATAAACAAGACCGTCCTCCACAAGCACGTCACCGAGATTCACGCCGATGCGAAGCTGCATCTTCCGTTCTTCAGGCAGGCCGGCATTATGCTCGGCGAGTTGTTGTTGCACCGCTACGCCGCACTCCACGGCGTTGACCGCGCTGCCGAATTCGGCGAGCAGACCGTCACCAGCGGTATCCACCACCCGCCCGCTGTGTCGTTCAATGAGGGAACGCATAAGTTCACGGCAGCGCTTGAGCGCGGCAACGGTGATGGCCTCGTCGGCGCGCAACAGGCGCGTATAGCCGGCGACGTCGGCGCTGAGAATAGCGGCAAGTCTTCGCGTTGATCGCATGCAGTCACTCGCCAATTCCACACAATCACGGGTTTATACTAGACCATTTCAAGGCGCTCATTAAATTGGAGTAGGTTCGCTTTTGCCCCTTGAGCAATCATGGTGCGTTAAACCGCCCACAGAAACGAACATGCCTTGAGGGGCGAGTGGCTGTTCAGCATGAAAGGCCGCAAAGCAAAAGGGGCGGTCTCCCGCCCCTTTATCACGAACTACGACCGACCTTTTCAGTTGACCTTGGGGTCGAGTTCGCCCTTGTCGTAGCGCTTGGTCATGTCTTCCAGGCCAATGACCTTGATCTTGCTGGCCTGACCGGCGCAGCCAAAAGCCCCGTAACGCGCCTTGCAGATCTCCTTCATGCCCTTGGTCGAGGCGGCGAGCCACTTGCGCGGGTCGAATTCCTT
>CAYHOJ010000054.1:0-4421 GCA_964358305.1 uncultured Gammaproteobacteria bacterium
TTCAGAACCATCTTAAAAAGAATACCGATGTTCCGGTAATAAAAATTGAACCGCATTATTCAATTGAAGATGTAGAACGCATTCTTATAAAAGAATTTTCTCTCGCCATTCCGGCATAAAAAATATTACCCCCTCGTCTGTCAGCTGACAGACGAGGGGGTTTTCATTGGGAGGAGGAAGTTTAATCTAGGAAGTCGGACTTCCTAGATTATTTTCCTTTGTTGCTCTTGCAAAAATTGTTGCAGCCATTCTCGCCTGCGCAGAGATTCCCCAGCCGCGGAGTTGATGACTCCGAAGAGAAAAACCGATTCTGAAAATTATGCCACCACGCGCCTAGTCGGTAGGCGCCGCTTGCCGCTGTCACTCCATAAAACTCGCTCGGTGTCTTATTTGAAAAAGGAAAAAACCACCACAAAGCGAGGGAAAAAACGACCAAGACGCTTATAAAAAACCACTTCTGTTTCATGTAATCTGGATTCTTACGGTCATAATGTTTCAAAATTCAAAGTTCTTATCTGGTTTTATGGCGCCGCGCGCTTGAGGTGAAAAGAGTATTAATATTTTTTAAAAAAGAGCCAAACGAAGAAAAAAAGTACGCTGAGTGACGGTTGATTCCGGGGCAGCGACATTTTCATGCGCTAAAATATTTCCCGGAAGAAAAAACAAAAGCGCGACGACAACACAGATATTTTTTTTCATTTGTTTAATTATAATAAAATTTGTTTTGTAACGCCATGTACATGCTCCGGTGCTAAAAAAAACGGATTGAACATCCGCTTTTGCGTGTCACTTATCGCACGTCAAAAGGACGTAGAATGCCTGTTTCTATAAAATTGTTTGTGGAAATATTTTCCGCTTTATCGTGCAAAACAATCTCTCGCAAAATCCACGTACCGGGGGGCGATCCGGGCGGTAGTTTTATTCTCACCTCATGTTCTTTATACTCGCTTGGTGAACTGCCGACGAAATATTCGGTATAAAAATTATCGTGATAATCATAATCAAATACAATATCGCCGTTCGGTTTTAATAACACATAACTAATCCAGCCGATTCCAGAATTATCATCCCTTACTTTATACCAAATAGTAACATCGGTTTCTCCGTTGGGCGCTTGAGGATACACAGGAGTAGCTTTTATTCTCACCGAATTCAAATCAAGTTCTGGTTTAACATAGTCAGGGTTTTTGGTAGCGATTTCAAAAAACAGCGCTCGTTCCTTTAAGTCGTATCTTTCATCATTTCCAGCACGGTCAGATACCCAAAATTCCCGGAAACTCCACCCTCCACTCGCATGATACTTTCTTACCGTAAATTCATACACCAAACGCTGGTTTACTTGGTCATATTGAGCATAGTTAAATGTTGACTGGTTTGATTCTTTTTGAACAATGTTTGCAGCTCCGCTTAGTCCTTCTAGGTTTTTATCGGTAACAGGGACATACACCCTAACAATTTTTTCGTCATTGGAACCATCTCTCACTTCACTCGTAATATTATTAAGGTCGGGTACCGGCGCTTCAAGGTCGGCATCCGTGTTGTTTATATATAAAAGCCAGCCGAATTGACCTTGTCCTTCGTAGCGGCGGTTGTCTACTTGGTCTTGTACCGTAATATCACCCGGTATCCAATAACCACTTGCCATTTTTTTATTAATAATGAATTTCGCTTGCAGTTTGTAGCGATTTCCATCTAAGGGGTCAAAGCCGATGTCAATAAGTGTTTTTTGGGGAGACATAATGCGAGTTGATGCATGAGCCGCGCCACCGCCGTACTTAGAGGACAAGCTTATAGTAGCCCTCACTTCATTATCGTCATTTGGTAATTTTGTTACTTCAATATCCACCCCAACAATCTTTCCGGGAAAAGTCAGGTCTGGTTCTAAATTGAAAACCTGAAAGGTATATTTTTCGTCAACTAAGATCACATATTCGTACCCGTTAATTACATTGTGTACAAAATTATATTTGGTAGGAGCAATATTTCTTACTTTATCGGGATTGTAAATATAATAGGAAACCGTTTCAGCAAAATCTTCGTCAGGTTCAAAAGCAGCGGCGTAATCGCTCGCAAAATTAGTCGTTGTAGTGCGGTACCATTTTTCTCTCTGTTGTTTATTCTGCTTCGCTTTCGGATGGTCAAGCGCAACAGTTAAAGATGCATCAACACTGTTTCTGCCGGGCGTCTCTGACCAGCCGCTTAAATCCATAAATTGCTTTTTAGTTTCTTCTTTGAGAACTTTGTGCCAAAGAAAATGAGTAATCTCATGGGCTACTAAACGATTAATATATTCAGCGCTGCCGCTTGTAAAAGCAAAATCCATAAACTCAATATAACCCAAAGAAATCCACGCGATTGCTGGCGCAGCGGGACTCCAAGGATTGGTCAGCCCATTTAGACGGCGGGCAATTTTATTTAAACCCGGAATATGCCAAAATCCCTCTGGCATATCTTCAAAAACACTCGCAATATATTGCAGCTCTTCCAAGTTGAAATCTTGAAATTCGTCTACCGGTTCTACGAGCGACGGTTTTACCCCATAACGCTGCTCTAAAATTTCATTTAAATATTCTCTTTTATTGAAAAATGTTTTTAAAACCGCTTTAAATAACTCATTGGAGTAAAAAACCCGATGAGAATTTCCGTCAGATGACGGCTGAAGGGCGGGGTTTGACCTTGTAAAAGCCGCCTTAGAAAGTGTGGCATAACGGACAGTTGCCGTATCATCATAAGGAGTTATTTCAACATCGTTTAATAATTCTCTGTGAGTTAAAGAAACTTGCCACGGAGTTTTATCCCAATATTTACCGCGCACATCGGGGATACGGCGCATTGTCTCTAAAAGCATGGTGGCTGAATTTTCGTCCCATGCTGTTTCGTTATTCACTAAAATAATGTTGTATTTATCCGCGAGTTTTAGGGCAGCGGAAGAATCAAGGGTTACAGCTTGTGTTCCGTTTAAAATGACTACTGGCCGGGGGACTGGTGTCGGTCTTGTAATTTCTCCCGTTAAGGTATCATTAGCATTCCAGCCATACTTGAAAGACGGTCCGGTTGCTTTTGCCCACAATAATTGAATACTCGACTGGCCGGTGTTTTCATAATACTCAACAACTATTTCATGCACCCCCTTGGTAAAGGTTTTAATTGCTGCGTATGTTTGTATTGGTTGACCGTACCATTTGTTAAAAATTTCTTCGCCATTTATATACACGCGCGCGCTGTCATCGGTTACTAAGGAGAAGAGATAATCACCACTGTCAAAGTCAAATTTTCCTTGCCATCTCACAGAAAAGGCATCGCTTGGCAAAGCCGGGTCCGGCGAACCGTTAAACCAACTAAAGTCAATTTTTGGATCGCTTCGCGTAATTTTTAATTTTTCAAAATTAGTTCCTTCATAATAACAGGCAAAGAAACTATTGGTATTGACGACGCCGCATCCCGTCAAAGGACGGGCAGATAGTCCTCCCGGAGTAATAATTGGCGACAAGGGTAAGGGTGGAGTCAGTGGCCCGCTTGGAATATACAAACTATTTAAAATCTTTCTTGTCTTTGGACCAACGATACCCACCGTTTCCAACCCGTATTTCGTTTGTAATTTTTTAACCGCCCTTTCGGTAAGAATTCCAAAATATCCTGTTACCAAACCCTCGGGATAAATCTCGGGCATTGTCTTTAAAAATTCTTGCAGTCGCCTTACTTCTCCCACGGAAGAACCTCGTCGTAATGTTTTAGAAAAAGAAATATTTTGAGCAAAAACGAACATCGTTGGCAACAAAACAAGTATGCCAATACACAACAAAGAGACACAGGTTCTTTTATACATCATTTATTATGATATCATTTTTCTGAATAAGTTTTAATTTCGTTTTTTAATTTTTATACAAAATAACACAAAAGCGCCCATTATGGGCGCTTTTGGATAGGAACGGGTCGGATTCACAAGATTCATTTGCTCCCTCTGTACGACGAAATCCGAACGTATTTTGAACAAAATAATTCGGGAAGTCCGACTTCCCGAATTAGAGAAGCGTTTTTATTTTAAAGCGTCTCGCGCGCTCTTTTCGCTTATCAGCTTTAATTTCTTTTCTCTGGGCCAGCTTTTTATTTCAGCTTCACGTTTGCGGGCTTTTTTCAGCGTTTTAAAACTTTCGGAATATTTCAAGATGACCGGCCGGCGGATTTTGGTATAGCGCGCGCCGCGTTTTGAATTGTTATGTTCGGTTAATCTTTTTTTGAGGTTATTGGTACACCCTGTGTATAAAGACTGATCGGAGCACTCTAGGATGTATACATAATAGGTCATAGAGATATTTTATCAAAATTATAAAAAAGTAGACAATTTTTTTGACAAAAATTGGATATAAATGACAGAGTCAGAAAACGAGATTTTCTGATAATTGTTATGCCTTTTCGAAAAA
>CAYHOJ010000055.1:0-4387 GCA_964358305.1 uncultured Gammaproteobacteria bacterium
CCGGAATTAAAGTCATCGATTTGATTGCTCCATTTATTAAAGGAGGAAAAGTGGCTATCTTCGGAGGAGCCGGAGTCGGTAAAACCGTTCTTATTCAAGAAATGATCCATAACGTTGCCAAAAACCATCACGGAGTTTCAGTATTTACCGGAGTCGGGGAGCGAACCCGCGAAGGAAATGATCTTTGGTTGGAAATGAAAGAAACAAAAGTTTTAAAAAACACTTCTCTTGTTTTCGGTCAGATGAACGAACCGCCTGGGAACCGTCTTCGCGTTGCCTTAACCGGTGTGACAATGGCCGAATATTTCCGTGATCAAAAAAATATGGACGTATTGCTTTTTATTGACAATATTTTCCGATTTGCTCAGGCAGGAAGCGAGGTTTCCGCGCTCCTTGGAAGAATTCCATCGGCTGTGGGTTACCAACCAACTCTTGCCTCAGAAATGGCCGCGTTGCAGGAAAGAATTACTTCAACAAATAAGGGTTCTATCACTTCCATTCAGGCAGTCTACGTACCGGCCGATGATTATACCGATCCGGCGCCGGTTGCGACTTTTTCGCACGTTGATGCATCTATTACTTTGGAGCGGGCCTTGTCCGAACAGGGTCTATATCCGGCCATTGATCCACTGACTTCGTCTTCACGTGCTCTTGATATTGATATCGTCGGTGAAGAACATTATCAGGTCACTCGCGATGTTTTGAAAACTTTGCAACGATACAAAGACCTTCAGGATATTATTGCCATCCTTGGAATGGAAGAACTTTCCGAGACTGATAAATTAACGGTATCAAGGGCAAGAAAGATCCAAAGATTTTTGACTCAGCCGATGTTTGTGGCTGAGCCTTTCACAGGTCGAGCTGGTAAATACGTACCAGTTGCCGAAACTGTCCGCGGTTTTAAAGAAATCCTTGAGGGCAAGCATGATAGTAAATCAGAAATGAATTTTTATATGGTCGGAGGGATAGAAGAGGTAAAATAAATGTACAACTTTTGTCATTCCCGCGCAGGTGGGAATCCAGTCTATAATTACATTTTTTCAACATGAACACATTACATTTAAAGGTTATAACTCCTCGCAAGATCGTTATTGATAAACAGGTCAGTTCTGTAACTGTTCCAACTTCCGACGGCGAGATTACAGTGCTTCCCCATCATGTTCATTTATTTTCTTTATTGATTGAGGGCATTGTTAAAATTAAAAGTGGAGAAAGTGAAGATGATTTGGCCATCGGCGGGGGATACTTGGAAACTAATGGAGAAACAGTCACTGTTCTGGTTTCCCGCGCTTATGGTCAGAGTGAGATTGATAAAAACCTAACGGATAAGGCTGTTGAGGAAGCCAAACACATTCTTTCTAAATCAACCGATGAGAAAGAACGGGCTGAAGCCATGACCATTATCCGCCACTCCGTTATTGATTCTAAACTCATGAAAAGACGAAAAGCCAGGCCAGTTTAAGATCGACAATATATCACATAAAACAATGTCATTCCCGCGTAGGCGGGAATCCAGACTAAATATACCTTTTTTGTTTTACTTATTTTTTGCTTGTCCTCTGATTGACCTTTGAGGTTCGGTCACTTTACCCCCAGATTTCATTAACTCTCTATAAGCTTCTACTGCTGCTTGTGCAATCGGTGCCATAAACATCCAGGGACGATAATTTACATCCGTAGAATAGCTTGATGTAGCGTGCGGGATAATGGGTTCAACGTTAAGCCCAGTGCTTCCAATGTAAACGCCCCAAGCAACAGACTATCTCCTTTTTCACCAAACAAAATAGGAGCGGCAGATTCTTTTCCTTCAAACTCATATAAAGCACTCCCTACTTTTCGTTTGATTATAGAACCATCTGCCAACGAAAACTCTTCTTCTCGTTGGGGTTTGATTCCTAAACGATTTAATATATCTGTTGGTACAACGGTATAGGTAGCTCCGCTATCAACCAAAAATCTCCCCTCATACTCCTTTTTTGGATCCTGAGGATTCTTAATTTTCAGTTGAACATTAGTCATTCCCATAGTCAAACAATAGCATTAAGAATACAAAAAATCAACGGAATTATTTTACAATCTCAATCACACTTCCTATTTTCGGGAAATTAAATTCGTCTGCACCGGTTGTTGGCTTGCCCTCGGTAAAGTGACGCCAGATGCTGATTTCGAGGAACCGATTATCTTTTTTTCCTGAAGAACCGGGATAGACAACTAATTCTCCCGGTATGTCACCAAATAAATTTGAAACATACTTGGCCTTTTTTACTATTTTGTTAATTTTAATATTTACTAATTCCCCATACTCATATTTACCTTTAAAATCTTCTTCAACTATCGTCGTTTTAATATTTCCAAAATTATCGATATGGCCAATATAAAATTGATCAAGTTCGGGAATAATATTAGCGCTGATTTCCTCTAACTCCAATTCATCTCCGAGATAGTCCATTAAATGAGCTGATATTCTTGAAAATAAATCACGGGAATGGAACTGACCTTTTTCGTTAAGGCCTTTATAAATATAAAGTTCCTCAATTCTATTTTTGATCATTGAAAAATCAAACCCCGAATTAGGTCCGAGTAAATAAATACCCGATTTCAGTTTAATAATAACCGGCTTCGCACCAGATGCTTTTTCAATACTCTGTGTTGAATGGAGACGGGGATCGGTATTCTGGAAAATTACTGTCTCCATTGGTCTCCCATACCTTTCCACATCTTCAACGAGTTGATTGACTAAAAAACCTGTATGAATTGTTGAAGGAGTCGAACCAACAAAACTGATATTGGAAGCATTTGAATCTTTTAAGAAACCTTCAACGGCGATTTTTATTTCCGCTCGGGAAAGGGCATCAAAAGCTAAATCGGCCACCACAATTAATTTTTTCATATTTCGACTTTGCTCAATATGACCCTGAGTAACATCGAAGGGTCATAGAATTATTTTATTCGATCTAATACATAATTTGTAATATCATCAAAATTTACAATTCCTTCCAATCGTTTTTCCTGATTGGTAACCGGTAAAGATGAAAGATGGTATTTTAAAAATTTTTTCATGGCGATCTCAACCGGTGTTGTCAGATGAATTACCACCAAATTTTGAGTCATAAATTTATATAAAGGCATATCTAAGTCCTCTCTTAAAATCTCCTGTAAACTTACGACACCGGTTAATTGATTTTCTTTATTAACAACATAAATACAATACATTGAAGAAAAATCCTTTGTTTCATTTTTTATTTTTTCAATTACCTGACGAACCGTGTCCTCCGGACCAACAGTCAAGTATTCTGTAGTTAATAAGGCACCGATTGGCTCTTTTGATAATTCTAGAAGATGAAGAATTTTTTCTTTTATTTTTGAACTTAGTTTTTCCAAGACTTCTTCTCTTTTCTTTTTTGATAAAGTAAGAAGCACGTCAACCGCCTCATCCGGATCCAAAAAAGAAATCAATTTAGCCGCTTTATCAATATGAAAATTTTTAAACAAAGCGGTTTGATAGTTAATATTTAGGTTTCCAATTACCTCAGCTGCTTTCTCCGTGTCTAAAATCTTCAAAAATTTTCTTGCGTTAATGACGTTTGTTTTCTCCAAATAATCGGCTAAATCTTCCGGCCTGATTTTTTCTAATTTTTCTTCTTTTTTTCTTAATCTAACGTTACCGCGCATTAACTCTAACGGTTGAATATCAGCCCATGATAGAAATTGAGAAGCTAATTTAATATTGAAAAAGGAGGCTATTTTGTAAAAATTTTCAGCTCCGATCCTGAGGCGTCTAAAGATTCCCAGTATCCCGACGTCGACTCCGGCGATTGACAACTTATCCTTATCCTGCAGGGCAACATCATTGACCCGCACGATCTTATTTCCCTTCAGATCGATGATCTGTTTATCAAGGAGGTTTTTAACCAGATAAAGTTCGTTTTCCTCAAGGTAACTTACCAAAAATTCCTTTTCAATCGTTAAGATTTTATTGATTTTCTGAAGATAATCTATGGATATAATTAGTTTTTGATTTGCTTGATCCCTGATAACAAATTTGGTGACAATTGGATTTTCGGCGACCAAAAATATCAAATCTTCCAAATAACCAATATGAATATTATCTTCCGTATAAACCTTTTTTCCAACAATTTCAGAAAAATATAACATAAACCAAAATTAATTATTAAATCTATTTCGTTGTCATTCCCGCGTTTACCCTGAGTTCCATCGAAGGGGAGGCGGGAATCCAGACTAAAATTTCCTTTCCTGACTTTATTATATATAAAACTTTGGAACAATATGCTATAATTTTTGAGTTTTAGGGTTCACCCTGAGCTTGTCGAAGGGTGCGTAGTTTAATGGTAAAACAGTTCTCTGATAAAGAACAGAGCGATGGTTC
>CAYHOJ010000056.1:0-4268 GCA_964358305.1 uncultured Gammaproteobacteria bacterium
GTAGAATATCTCTCTCCAAAAGAGCAGACCGAGGTTCGAATCCTCGTGGACCCGCAAAAAGTTTTTTCTTAGGAAAATTTTAAAAAAAGATGACCAAAAATAAAGTCATCTTTTTTATTAAATAGAAATAAATTTAACCCAGATAGAGCTTTAGGTGCTATTTATTGGAAGGATTTTTACTTTTGGTAGGGGAATTATGAATTTTGTGCTAGTGTTTATTAAATTTATTTCTTTTTTAATAAAATTATCAATAAAACTATAAGGCAATACAAGTAAATAATCTGGTTTTAAAATACGCATTTCTTCTTCTTTTTTAATGGCAAAACTGGAGATATAAAGATTACTAATTTACCGAAAAAATCTTTAGAAGGGGAGAATATTATTGTAGTAGAGGATTTGATAGATAAAGGAATAACTTTAAATTCTCTTGATGATTGGTTAAAAAAACAAAAACCCGCATCTATTTTTTATTTTGTGTTGGTTGTAAAAAATGAACATAAAAAATTAAATTTTAAAATTGAGTATCATGTTTTATGTATGCACAATTTAGGCTGGTTAGTTGGTTTAGGAATGGATAATGAGGAGGAAGATAGAGGGTTTAAATTTGTTTATGAAATATAGATCTATAATTTACCGCTTTTTGGGAAAACTGCTCAAGAAGCGGTTTTCTATTTATTAGGGAATTTTTTGACATTAAATGAGTAAGATAGAGAGATATAAATTTTACTCTACCTACTTATTCTCTAGAGAATTTCTAGTGGCCCCATTCCACGGGTCATTTTCTTTTAAAGGATAATCAAACCACAAACGTGCACTTGCAATATCACACATATGACAGAATGCCCCAAGAGGTCCCATCATTCTTTTTTTATTTGTATAATCGGCTAATTCACCTTCAGCATATCGAATTGCAGCTTCTTGTTCGCTAGTAAGTTCAATTCCGTATTCTTTCAATTTATTTATCCTAAAATTTTGATGACTTTCTTTCGTAGAAAAAGAATTTCTATGTTCATAACCACCTTGTTTTTTTTCGTATTTCCAAGGTTTTTCAAGATCATGACAGAATATTGCAATTAAAGCATCTGATTTACTAAATGGTAGGGCTCGAAGAATATTTAGAGAGTCATATAATTTTATGCTTATATTCATAGCTTCTTGAATGTGATCCAAATATCCCCCTTGCCATGCCTGATGATTATTGGTAGAACCTCTTGATTTTGAGAATTTTATTTTATTGTCTGCTAGTAATTTTATAAATTTTGTACGATAAGGTTCTTCAATTAATAAAATTAATTGGTTTATATTTAAATATGTGTTTTGTTGAATATTTTTAATAGACATAATTAATCCAGTGTTTTTAATTGATCTTTTATCCATTGTGGCATATGTTCTGAATGTGTATGAAAAAATTCAAATGATAATTTTTTCTCTAAAAGTTTTCTTTTGTCTGCATCCTTTCTTTTCCTAAGAGAATTGACCATTTTACCTAATTCTTGGTGTAGTAATCCATTTTCCTTACTAAGTTCTGGAAGCGGTAGGTATTTATTTAAAACTACACCAAGTACAAGTTCTCCATGGTTTCCAATCATGACTAAGGGTACTTCAGATATTTGCCCTCCTTCCACAAGTAAAGGAGTGGTTGAAAAAGAAAAAACATCTCCCGCAAAGTTTTTTTGTCGGTATGTTTTTGGTGATATTTTTTGGGTTACACGAAACTCTTTCAAGGTGACAAGTTTATCAGCTTCAAGATAATTAAATTCACAGATTTTTTTTAAAGTTTCAATTGGCATAATATGAAATGAAACTTCGACTCCACTTATTATTTTTTTAATAGCACAAAAATCAGCAGTTCCTTTTTTAAAATGTTTTTGAAATTTTAGGAAAGCTGTTTGGATTTCAGGGTCTAGAAAATTAGAAGGTATGGTTTTCATTACTAACTCAAGATCGATATCTGAAGGATTATCAAGTTCTTTTCCCCTCACAGAATAATTTCTACCCCAAAAAGACGACCCTATTCTTATAACTTCAACTTCATTTGGATCAAAACTTTTTGCAACATTATTATATATTTCACTTTGCTCTTTTGTTGCTTGTATTGTTTCCAGTAAGGAAGGTTCTCTTTTTGAAGATTGAGATATTCCATCAGATATGCGAGCTGCAAATTGGTTTCTGTCTTTTATTCCACCTTTTTCAATTCTATCACCTAATTCTTCAAAATGTTTAGATAAAGTAGGGTCTCCTTGATGAATTGCATATGCAATATTAGACTTAATTTCTAGTCTTTTTTTGGTATGATAAGGATCTCCTTTAGAAATTCTTCTCATTGGAAGATATAAACGTCTATACATTTCTAAAGCATTTTCTTTTTTTGACTCAAATTTATCAACAGTCTTTTTGGGAGCTTCATTTTTCATATGGAAAGTATATCAAATCTTAAGAAAATTACTAGGATTTTGACAGGAAAACCGTCAAAGGCGGTTTTTTATTTGTGTGAGTGTTTATCGTGGAATTTTTTGATATGTTATAATTTATGAATGACTCAAGAGCAAGCACTTTGTATAATGAAAACTGGAGTAAATGTATATCTTACAGGCAGTGCTGGGTCTGGTAAAACTCACCTTTTGAATCAATATATTAGCTATTTGAGGGAACACGATATATCTGTCGCTGTGACGGCATCAACTGGTATAGCAGCCACTCATATGCAAGGAATGACGATACATGGCTGGTCTGGTATAGGTATCAGAGAAAATCTCTCAAAACATGATTTGGAGAATTTAGAAGAAAAAAAATATCTTTGGAGTCGTTTTCAAAAAGCACGAGTGCTCATAATAGATGAAGTATCTATGCTTCACGCTCACAGACTCGATATGGTAAATATGGTTTGTCAGAAATTTAAAAGAAACAATTTAGCTTTTGGAGGGTTGCAAGTTATTCTCTCGGGAGACTTGTTTCAACTTCCACCAGTAAATAGAAGTGGGGATTTGAATACAAAAGATATGGTCATATATTCAAATGTCTGGAGCGAAATGAAACCTGCTATTTGCTATCTCACAGAACAACATCGTCAAGAGGATGATGAATTTTTGAAAATTTTAAATGCAATTCGTGAAGGAAATATTTCAGACGAACATTATGAATTGTTGAATTCTAGATACAATGCACCACTATCTAAAGGCGTAAACCCGACAAAACTTTATACTCATAATAAAAATGTGGATAGTGAGAATATAGAAAAATTAAATTCTATAGACGGAGAAATAAAAAAATATTTTATGCAAAGTAGTGGCAGAGATGTGATGGTAGAGATTTTAAAGAAAAGTTGCCTTGCACATGAAGAATTAATTTTGAAAAAAGGAGCAGAGGTTATGTTTATAAAAAATAATTTAGAATATGGTTATGTGAATGGTACACGTGGAATAGTGGAAGGTTTTAATTCTATGGATTTGCCAATAGTGAAACTGTACAATGGTAAAAAAATAGAAGTAGGACTTGAGACTTGGGCAATAGAAGAAAATGGCAAGATAAAAGCATCTTTGAGACAGATTCCGCTTCGTTTGGCTTGGGCCATCACTATTCACAAAAGTCAAGGTATGAGTTTAGACAATGCTGAGATAGATCTAAGCAACACTTTTGGTTTTGGTATGGGTTATGTTGCACTCTCTCGAGTACGGACACTCTCTGGAATACGATTGATTGGTTTTAAAAAAGATGCATTAAGAGTAGATGGAGAGGTTTTAAAGTTTGATATCAATCTTCGTAAAGAAAGTGAGCAAAATGAAATTTTATTTTCTAAATTAACAAAAGATGAGCAAAAGAAATTAGAAGAAGAATTTATTTTTCATATGGGTGGGACGCTCTCTATAAGTAAAATAATAGATAAAAAGACAAAAAAATTGAAGAAAATTCCTACGATACTTATCACAAAAGAATTTTTAGATAGTAATTTGAATATAAAAGAAATAGCTAAAGAAAGGGGACTTGCAGAGGGAACTATAATAGGTCATATAGAAGAAATAATTAGTAAATATAAAGAGACTAATATCAAACATTTGCGTCCATCTCAAAAAAATATAAATATAGTAAAAAAAGTAAATGAAAAATTAAAAGAAGAAATGAAAGGCAAACTCACCCCTTTAAAATTCGCCCTCGAAAAACTCGGCAACAAAATGTCTTTTGAAGATATTCGGCTTGCGAGGTTGTTTATATAAATAATTTTTAAAATAAAGAAAATTATGATAAGCTTGTTTTTATGTTAGAACTTTTTG
>CAYHOJ010000057.1:0-4209 GCA_964358305.1 uncultured Gammaproteobacteria bacterium
GGCAACGTCGGCATCGGGACGACGGGACCAGGGGCATTGTTACATGTAGTTGGAACGCTAACTGGAGGAAGTTGGAATAGAGCGGTATTTTCGGGGCAAACTAACGCTATTGTTGCTGGAGAATATAATAGCTTTGCAGTAATTGGGGCACATAATGCCGCATTGAATGCTTGGGCTGATTTGTACATCAATGATGACGGCACTGGCAGAGGGATGGTTGTCAAAAGCACCGGCAACGTCGGCATCGGGACGACGGGGCCGGGGGCGAAGTTAGAAGTTGCTAGTTCTGATACAGCAATTGGAATAATAAAGAGTACTGTAACTAATCAACAAGGCTGGTTAAGGTTTGATGGTAATGCCACAACAAGAGGTTATATTGGTTGGGAATCAAGTGTTGGCGGAGATTTGATTCCTGGTTCAATCGCAAATGCGTTCTCCATTAGATCGCAAGGTGCTTTGCATTTGGTAGCTGACGGCGGAGCGGCTACAACGGGAATAACAATAAAATCGGGCAACGTCGGCATCGGGACGACGAGCCCCCTCGCCAAACTTCATGTTGAAGGAAGTTGTGTAACCGGCGATACTTTATTACCAATTAGACGAAAGAAAAAACGCCGAAAATCACAAGATATTTCTGACGGAGATGGAGAACCAGAAAAAGATGATGATTATGAATATTTATATTGCCGTATCGACGAAGTCCTGCCAGGTGACGAAGTGTTATCTCTAAATGAGTCTACAGGCCACGTAGAGTGGCACCAGATCAAAAATCGCATGGATATGGGGGTAAGAGATATTTATGAGATTACAACCAAATCTGGAAGGAAGATTAGAACAACCGCAAATCATCCTTATCTGACACTCTTAGAAAATGAAATTGTGGATAATAAACCGTTGACTAATATAAGTAATTATTTCAAAATAAAATCATGAAATTTTTAACTAACTTTATCGAAAATTTGAAGACAAAATATCTCACGGATTCCGTGCGGACTCGAGAAAGTTCCGAAAGTCGTGAGATAACACCCCCTGAAAATCGTGATATGAAACCCGAAAAACTCGTCATGGAATCCTTTCACTGCCCTTACTGCGGATCAACAAAATTTGTCAAAAGAGGCTTTCGCCAGAAAAAAAGAGAAAAAATCCAGCTTTATCTTTGTTCTTCTTGTAACAAAACATTTACACCTTACACAACCAAAGGGAAACATTATCCTCTCTCTATTATGTTAGACGCCATTAGTATTTATAATCTCGGTTATTCTTTGGAAAAATCGTGTCAATTGGTGAAAGAGCGCTTTGGAATTATGATTCCTCCTTCATCGTTAACCGATTGGCTTTCCGAAACTACTGATCTTTGCCGCTTCTCCCGTATGCGGGAATTTGCCCTGAAAAAATTTTCACCGAAAGAAATGGTTATCACGGCCACTCTCGCCCATCGCCAACTATATCGTTATCGTTTTCACCGAGCCAAAGCCGATCTCATGATCAAAGAAGAATATCAACACCGTAAATTTGTGCCAGTAAAAGAATTTCTGGAAATGGTGCCGGTTGAATGTCCACATCAATATTTTCAAGAAAGTTTGCGCGCCAGCGAAGCACCTCTTGCTTTTTCCAAAACCCAGATGATTGTCCGCGCCAAACAAAACTATGCCACCAGACTGGCCACTTTTGTTTTGCAGTCAGTCAAAGAAAGAAAATCAAGACACGAAGCTTTGCAAAAATTTATGTTGTGCAATGATTCTGTCACCGTAGCGACCGAAGTACCGGTGTACATTACCAAAGATGATATTGAACATTTACAAACACAGCTTGGCTTTGAAATCTATTACGATGGCCCTTTACCAAAGTTGATTACCGGTCATATTGATATTTTACAAATTAGAAACGGCCAAATTCATATCTTGGACTATAAACCACGGGCGGAGAAAGAGCGGCCAATCGAACAGTTGACACTCTATGCCATGGCTCTTTCACGTCTGACCGGTTTGCGGCTTTATGAATTCAAGTGTGCATGGTTCGACGAAAAAGACTATTTTGAGTTTTATCCGCTTCATGTTTTGCACAAACCCAAAAAAAACCGCCGAAGAAGAAATATTGCCACGAATGAAGGTGTTTATAAAATAAATCAGGATCGAGCAAAAATATTATCAGTTAGACCGATAAATATATGAATTATTATCCAAAAAGACCGGTAAAAAGCTTTCAGGATCTCGAAGTGTATCAAAAATTACTGGCAATCTCGGTGGTGATTGTGAAAAAAATTCCGATGGATGTAAATAATTCTCTTATCAAGAATTTACACGACTGCGTTCTTTTATTACCGGTCAAAATTGCCGCCGCTCATTCCTTGCGATTTGGCAACAGCGGGCAGGCAATACGAATATTGGAAGAAATTATGGTTGGCTGTAATAAGGTGATTGTATATTTAGAATTATACCGGGATTTATATAATGATAATAAAATTGAGCTTGAATTCTTTGAGGAACAGATTAAAAATATTCTTTCAACCCGGTTTAAAATTTTGCATTTACAACGGTCGTGGATAAAATTTACCCCGTTAGAAATTGGAGCCAAAAAATCATGACATATCAAATTGATCAATCAGGAAGAATTGAACAAACTAATCTCAATACTATTTTAGCGATTACCGATAAAAATAAACAAATGGCTATTATTTTTGACCGGAAAAATAAAAGAACATTACAATCTATATTCCGCAATCAAAGAAAAATCCGCATGTTTACTATTCTTACTTTTTCCGCTTTAATCGCTATTTTAATCAAAAAGTCAGCTATTGGCCGCAATAATATTCTTATTGATCACGAATATTTGGCGGATGAAGATTTTATAAAAGAACGTATTTTACAGTATTTGCAAAAATTAAAAGTATACAAAGTACCAAAAATTGAATTTGGGCATGTTGGCAAGACTTCATCTGCCCATGAACTGGCTGCAAAAGTAGCTCATCAGAAGAAAAAAGCGGATAAAATAATTCATTTGAAGGAAATATTTGAACTGGTTTTATTGCCAATAAAAAAGATCGGGTATCCCGGGATTAGCGGGATCGAGGGCAACTTAACTCAGGACTGGTTACCTGGAGGTCAGAAGCCATCCCGATCAAACAAATAATAATATATGGATAATTTTTTGTCAAGTCTAAATAATTACATTAACGAGGTCGTCCGTGGTAAAAAAATCCGTGTTGCCGGACGCGATGCCCAATGGAGAAAAGTGGCCAAAATTAAAGTTGGGGATAAAATCGCCGTATTTGGTGATAACGTTTTCTTTGACGAAATCGTTTCTATCAAACGCCTCTCACCAGAACGTGTCTATGATATCGAGGTTGAAGGAACGCATAATTTTGTGGCGGGGCATTTTATCGATATGCCTTCCCCGGGGAACGAAGCAATTTTAACAGATGAACCAGGACGAGGGCCACCTGCCAACAATAAAATTTTTGGTGGAATAATTGCTCATAATACGTATGCGGCTATATTTAATGGCGGCAACGTCGGCATCGGGACCGTGTCTCCAACAGGGAGATTGGATATAGTTGGTTCACAGAACTTCACTGCCTTTACTGCTCCCACAGCTTTGACCGCAGGAACTCCCACTGCCGGTGGAGCTTGTACTGCGGGGACTCATAGTTACAAAGTAACCTTTACTTCAGTAGGAGCAGGAGAAACTACCGGAGGAACCACTTCCAATCAAATTACTTGTGTCTTAACTACAGGACAAACCGTACCTTTGTCAGCTATTCCCACTGGTCCAGCTGGGACAACGGGAAGAAAGATTTACCGGACAGTAGCCGGAGACACGGGTTCATATCTTCTCTTAACCACCATCGCTGACAACACGACCACGATTTTTTCAGATACCGTCGCTGATGCTTCTCTTGGAGCAGCCGCTCCGGTTTCTAACACTACGGCCGTTGCCAATCTTCAAACCGGAGGGACAACAAGAATGGTAATAGATAGCACGGGGAATGTGGGAATTGGGACGACGGGACCTGATAGTAAATTACACACGGTCGGAGGGGATGTATATATTGCCCCAGATACTGGATACACCTTTAATAACGCCTCAGCCAACGAAGATCTTTATGTTTTTGGTAACGCTGAAGTTGACGGTACTTTGTATGCTACCGATGTTAGCTGTACCGACTGTCTAGATTTTGCCGAGTTTGAAGACACTCTGGATTTGGATGCC
>CAYHOJ010000058.1:0-4158 GCA_964358305.1 uncultured Gammaproteobacteria bacterium
GAGCTACCAGCGGTTCAAATCCCCAAATTGAATAAGTATTTTGTGAATCGCCTAAATAGTTTACCAGCCTATCTTCTCTATAATTAAAACCTGTCCAGACCCAACCGCGGGCAGAGATTCCTGTTGCCTTTAAATCTTTTTTATAATTTTCAAAACTACCGAAATCCTTTTCGATTTGTTCTAATAATTTACCACTCGCCGTTCCCCCTTTTCCACCCAAATGACTGAAATAAATTTCATGATTAATTACCCCGCCCCAAGCAAAAGAAAGTTCAACCTTAAGTTCTCGTATATTTGAAAAAACTTGATTAGCTTTTGTATAATCTTCATCTTTTAATCCGGATAAATTTTCTTGAATCTCATTATATTTATTAACATATCCTTGATAAAGCTTTAAATGCTCTTCAACGGTCTTTTTGGAAATACCCTTCATTAATAAAATCTTATCCGAAAACTTTTTTGCCTCAAGCTTTATGATTTTCATATTTAACATATTTAAACTTTTAATTAATCTTATTCTACTACTAATTTTCCTTTCATCCCACTATGTCCTTGACCACAAAAAACCGAACAAAAAAATGTAAATTCGCCTTTTTTATCAGCAACAAATTCGACTGTAATTTCTTTTCCAGGCTCTAAATTTTCATTGACATTAAAATCAAGCAGGCTAAAACCATGTGTAACATCAATACTCTTTATTTTTATTCTTATCTTATCTCCCAGTTTAACATTGATGATGGATGGATCAAACTGCCATTTTTTAGCAATCATAGAAAATTCTTTAATTGGGTTTGTGGTGGTTGTAGTCGTTGATTCTTGTTTGATTGCTGGTTTTTTTTGATTAAAGAAAAAAACTCCTCCGATTACCAAAAAAACAATTAATATTAACCAAAAGGGCTTAGTCATCTGAACTTATATTAAATTAGTAATAGTTAGATTTTAAACTAATCACTTATTCAAGTCAAGTAGATCTGGTCGTTTCTTTTGGGTTTCTTCAAGAGCCTTTTCCGTCTGCCATTTTTTAATTTTTTTATGATCGCCTTTTAAAAGAATTTCCGGAACTGTTTTACCCATGAATTCTTCCGGCCTTGTATATTGAGGATATTCTAGTATTTTTTTATCATTAAAATTAAAACTCTCTTTTTTTGTTGCTTGGTCTTTCTTTAAAACTCCCGGGATCAGACGGACGATAGAATCAACAATCGCCGATGCCGGAATCTCTCCGCCTGTAAGGATAAAATCTCCCATCGATATTTCTTCGTCAATATAATCAAGAACCCGCGCATCAACATCTTCATAATGCCCGGCAATAATTATCAGGTTATCAAGTTTCGAATATTCGACTGCTTTTTTCTGGTCAAATATTTTTCCTTTTGGACTTGTTATTATAACTTTTGAATTTTTACTTTCACTTTTGACTTTTGACTTTTGATTTTTGATTTTTTCTAATGCTTTATATATTGGCTCTACTTTCAAAATCATCCCTGCTCCTCCTCCATATGGTCGATCATCAACTGTTCCATAATCATCAATGGCAAAATCTCTTAGATTTATTATTTCTATTTCTACCAATTTTTTTTCAATTGCCCGTTTAACGATGCTCTCTTCAAAAAAACCACTGATCATCTTTGGGAATAAGGTGATAACAGATATTTTCATAGTAGAATTATAGCAATATGAAGATTGTTATTCTTAAGTTTATCCGTTTTTATCAAAAAACAGAACTTTTTCGTGGAGCGTTAGCAAAACAATTATTTTTAACAGAAAGCGCCTGTCGTTTTACTCCTACTTGTTCCAATTACACTTATGAAGCTGTGGAAAAATATGGAGCCGTGAAAGGACTATTTATTGGACTAAAAAGAATTATTCGCTGTCACCCTTGGTCAAAGGGCGGAAATGATCCATTAATATGAAGAAATTTTTCACAATATTATTTTTCGTTTCAGTTTTTTTTCTCGGTTTTTTCCCTGTAAAAGATACTGACTTCGGCTGGCATTACCAATGTGGGAAAGAATTTTTAACTACAGGTGTATTATGTATTAAAAATAATTTTTCTTATTTTCTACCAAACTATCACTTTTACTATACCGGACATCTATATGATGTTATCCTTGCTTTTATTTATGATCATTGGAGTTTTTTAGGGATAAGTCTTGTTGGGTCTATTATTTTTACTTTAACTGCTTTGGTTTTTGTTAAGCTAATCAAAAACATAAAACTAGGCTTTGTAACTTATTTTATTTCTCTCATTCTGTCTTACTCTGTCCTAAGTTTAGGATTCCGGCCGCAAATTATTACTTATTTATTTCTTTTAATTTTGCTTTGGTTATTAGAGTCAAAAAATAAGAAGTTATTTTTCTTCATTCCAATTTTGTTTTTATTTTGGGTGAATCTGCATATTGGTTTTTTTATCGGACTTTTTGTATTAATTTTCTTTATTTTTTATGAAAATAAAGGTATTAGTCGGTTTCAAAAGCTGTTTATTATTTTTATTTCATTATTAACAACTTTAATTAATCCATTTGGTCTGAATGTCTATCAAGAAATTTTTAATCATATTGCTTCCCCGCTTGGGTCAATGATCGCCGAATGGGTCAGACCTTCATTCTTTCATTTGTTTCTAATTATCTCTTTTACCATTATTGGATTAATTATTAATCTAAAGAAAAAACCTGTTAATTTTTTTTATTTATTGCTTTTGATTTTTTTTAGTTTTTTATCTTTAAGCGCTCGAAGAAATTTACCTTTTTTTTACCCGATATTTTTTTATGTTACACAAGATTTATTTAAGAACCTAAAAATATTAAGATTGTTTCCGGATGAAATATTTATTCCTATTTTCTGTTCGATCGTTATTTTTATTCTTATAATATATATTCCCAAGACAATAAAATTTGACACCTTATGGACTGAATATTGTCAAAATGGTCAAACCGTTTATCCCTGTCAAGCAATAAAAAAATTTCCCCAACTTACCGGCAATGTTTTTAACACTTATGAGTGGGGTGGATTTTTAATTTGGCAAAAACCTAACATAAAAGTATTTATCGATGGAAGAATGCCTGCCTGGAAAGATGGAAATGGGAAAAGCCCATACCAGGTTTTTTTGGAAATTATTCAGACTCAGCCCGGTTGGAATGAAAAATTAAATAAATGGAAAACTGATTATCTTTTAATCATTAATGGCACTTTTCTTGATCTCTTATTACAAAAGGAGTCAGCTAAATATAACTGGCAGGAAATTTACCGCGACGATACTACAGTGATATATAAAAAAATAGTCACAAAATAAAATAAAAATAAAATTCGCTTGACAGATATTTTATTCTTTATTATAGTATTGTTACCTTATGGTAGATAATATTGATGAGTTAATTTATTCGGCTATATTCTCTCCCGACGAAAATACCAAAAAATCTTCTAGAATCTCTATTAGAAAATTAGCTCAAGAAAAAGGAATTAAACTTGCCTCAATTAATGACCTTTATATGTCCATCGGGCAAGGTAAAGTCAGCGAGTTTACTGTCCCTGCTATTAATGTTCGCACTCTCACTTATGATTTGGCCCGTCAGGTTTTTCAAATAATGAATGAAAAAAAAGTCGGTCCAGTCCTCTTTGAAATTGCCCGGTCTGAAATTAAATATACTGATCAACAACCAGATGAATATGCAGTTTCAATTTTAGCCGCGGCTATTAAAGAAAATTACGTTGGAAAAGTTTTTGTCCAGGGCGATCACTACCAATTTTCAGCTAAAAATTTTATTGCAAATAAACAAGATGAGATTGATAAAATAAAAGAATTAATAAAAAAATCAATTGATGCCGGTTTTTACAATATTGATATTGACGCGTCGACTCTTGTTGATTTAACCAAAACTGATATTGTTGAGAGACAAAGAAATAATTATGAAATGACAGCGCTCTTAACCGAATATATTCGCTCAATTCAACCAAAAGATGTAATGATTTCAATTGGAGGCGAGATTGGACATATTGGTGGCGTCAATAGTAACGTCGCTGATTTTGAAACTTTCATGGATAATTATTTAAAATTAATTAAGAGGAAAAATTTGGTTGGCGTTAGTAAGGTCAGCGTTCAAACAGGTACTTCTCACGGTGGAATCCCGTTGCCCGATGGAACAATTGCAGAAGTCAAGT
>CAYHOJ010000059.1:0-3985 GCA_964358305.1 uncultured Gammaproteobacteria bacterium
ATTAATACTTCGACAGTTGGAATAACTACCAGTTAACAAATGGTTCCTTAAAAGTGGATTATGAGGATCTTTTAAAAAAAGATTAAATCTGTTTTTGAAAGATTTTTTGATGGGTAAAGGAGCCTTCTTAAGTTGCTTTATAAACTTTTTCGAATAGTCAATCCTTAATATTATTGCGTTCATCTTTTATCATCTTGTCCAAATATTTAATCGCCTCAGAACCATCTTTAAACGAAACAACTCTTCCTGCTTTAATATCCTCTTCGGCTTCTTTTATTGAATCAATTAAATATTGGGACGGTTCTTCAGAATCGGCAAGGCTAATAGTTTTAGTTTTAATTAAATTCTTTAAAAATCCGTTAATTAATACACTCAAATTCATTCCTAAATCTTCAGCCACCTGCTGAGCGGCTTTTTTTACATCTGGTTGAGTACGAATATTTATTACTGTAGTGTTCATATGTTGCCAGTATATACAACGTATACACAGGTTGTCAAGAGGAAAAAATATAAAAACATCCGCTTGAAAAGTAGTAGTAGTAGTAGTAGCAGTACTTTATAACTATGTCACTTCCACCAAGTCCAATTCCAGCAGAAACTCACCTACAGCCAGAAAAAAGAGTTAATTTTGGTCAACAAATTTTTGATGAGGTAAGTGCATTAGGAGTGGGAAGGTTTTACTGTCGTACTGAAAAAATGCTCCCACCAAAAGCGTCGAGTGCTGATCTTTTAGGAAGAATTGAAGCTCTTAGTAATCCTAAAAATGAACATTCCATGGAGATGTCTTTACCTATGGCTGTATCATTGCCTGTTAATATGGAAGAAACGAGACATGTTATTGTTTTTGCTAATGGTGAAATGGCCTTAGTTGAACCAAAATTAAATCAAATAAAAAGTTACCAGAATTTTTTTGCAACAACAAATTCCGATAGCGATAATTTTATGCTGTCAGTAATGGAAAATAATAATCCAGTTGCAAGTTTAAAAACGAACACATCACTTGGTTATTCTGTAATTGACCCAATAAATAGCGATAAAAATGAAAGGCTTGTTTTAGACGCTTTAAATGAAGCTAAAAAAACAGCTTTATTAATAAAAAAACAGCAGGAAGAGAGAAAAGATAGATTCCAAGAAACTGCGCTTAAAATTCTTCAGGATAAAGGTGAAGAAAAATTTTGATGAAAATAGTATAATAACCACATATGACAAAAATACTTAATTTCAAAATCATTATCGAACAAGACGAAGATAAAAACTTTATTGTTTCTGTTCCTACTGTACCCGGTTGCTACTCACAGGGGAAAAGCTATGAAGAAGCTCTAAAAAATATTAAAGAAGCATTGGAACTTTGTCTTGAAGAGGCGAAAGATAATCCAGCGTATGCCGAAAAAATAACATTCCCAAATGAACAAACAAAGCAAAACTTCATTGGTATAGTTGACTTGCCTATTAGATTTGCTTTTTAATCTAAAAATGCCAAAACTGCCAATTATTAGGCCTGTAAAATTTATTAAAATCTTAAATAAAATAGGGTTTGTTGAAGTCAGACAAAAGGGCAGTCATAGATTTTTTTATAGGAAAAGTGACAACAAAGCAACTGTTATTCCAATTCACAATAAAGACATAGGGAGAGGCCTAACAAGGAAAATTTTAAATGAGATAAATTTATCAGTAAATGAATTTGTCAAATTGCTTCATTAAAGTAAAAATAATATTTGCTATTTTAAATCTAATCTTTTATATTGTATTTATATATGATCTACCTCTATTTAGACAAAAATATAATTAAACTCCTTTATTTGAAAAGGACACTCCTCGGCCAGCAGGAAACCCTTTATAATCAAAAAACTTATGAATCTGACCTGATTGATAAGGGAAAGATAATAAACGTCGATCTGTTAGCTTCCGCTATTAAAGAAGTAATTTCTTCATCCAATAAACCGGTAGCGGATAATCAAATTAGTCTTATTCTTCCTCAAGAATTTTTTAGTTTTTTCCGTACCACAGTCCCTTCAGACATCGCCGCGTCAGCCCTTAACTCTTTTATTTCTGACAAAGCCCGCTCAATCCTACCGGTTGATAATACCGATTTAGCTAGCGATTACTTTGTCCAGGAATCGGAGCAGGAGAAAGTTGTCACTTATTTTGGCATTAATCAGGAAACTCTGTCGAGTATTAAACAGGCTCTTACTTTAATCGATTTTAAAATCATTTCTATCATTCCTGATACGATGGCTTATTTTAAATTATTTGAAAAAACTCTGCGGAAAGAAAAGAAAGAAACAATTTTATATGCCGAATTAGGACCGGATATTTTAAGCGGTTATTTATTTGACTCTTGTGGTCTGATTGATGATAAAAAAATATCAATTGAGTATTCCGAAACTGACAAAATTGCCGATATTCTTAAAACAAAGATTGACGAAATCGTGACTGAAAAGAAAAAAGTTAACCGGATTATAATTTCAGGAGAAAAATCTGATACTATCCGCCAAGATACTTTTACCAAATCAGTCGGTGTCTGGACTAATCCCCTAAAGCGCATCGTTCCAACTTTTTATGAAAGTTATTTAAAAATGTTAATTCCTAAGGATGGAAAAGCTTTTCCGATTTTAACTTACGATGTTTGTTTTGGCGCTTTTATATTATCTGAAGAAAATAAAAAATTTTCTCTCTTAAAAAATAATAATTTATATAGAAATAAAGTCACATTACCGAAAATTAAAATGCCAAAAAAAGAAGTCTTTCTTTTCGTTGGTTCTTTTGTTGTTTCATTCTTGCTTTTTGTTTTAATTTCTAAATTTGGAGGCAATTTAAAGATTCCTAATTTTATGGCTAAAAAAAATGTTGTTGTTGCTCCAACTATTGCTCCTCCCTCCCCCACCCCAACTCCAAACTTTAAAAAGGAAGATGTTAAGATTAAAATTCTAAATGGTTCTGGAGTCAAGGGAAAAGCCACTGAAATAAAGGAAATTCTTAGAAAGAAAGGCTATGTAGAAATTCTCACTGATAACGCTGATAATTTTGATTACACAGTTACTGAAATTCAAGTAAAAGCAGACAAAAAACAGTTGGGAGAAATGATGAAAAATGATTTAAAAGATTATATAACTTCACCTAAAATCACAGTCTTAGATGATAAAGAAGCATCCGATCTTGTATTAATCTTTGCTACCGACTTCAAATGATATAATTGATTTCATGGAAATTGATGCTTCAGAATTAAGAGCTAAATATCAGGCAATATTAAGTAAAGCCAATCTTAGTGATAAAAAAAATGAACTAAAAACTTTGGAAGAACAAAGTTATGAAGCGTCATTTTGGCAAGATTCAAAAAAAGCCGGTGAAACAATGAAAAAGATTACGGAACTCAAAAAAGAAATTGAAGATCTGGAAATGATGGAGTTATTATTGGAAGAAAATCAATTAGAAGAAGCAGAAAAGTTGATTAATAAATATGAAGTGCTTCTTTTTCTTTCTGGACCTTATGATCGCGGTGGAGCTGTCTTCTCGATTCACGCCGGTCAAGGTGGTACCGAGGCCATGGACTGGTCAAGCATGCTTTTTCGGATGTATACGCGGTTCTTTGAAAGAAAAGGCTGGAGATTTGAAGAGTTTGATCGGGTTGCCGGAGAAGAAGCAGGTATAAAAAGTTCAATTATTAACGTTTACGGAAAATTTGCTTACGGTTATTTAAAAGCTGAAGCTGGTGTTCATCGTTTGGTTCGCCAGTCCCCTTTTAATGCTGACAAATTGAGACAGACTTCTTTTTCATTAGTTGAGATTCTGCCGATGATCGAAGATAAAGAGATCAGCATTCGTGATGACGAGGTCGAATGGGAATTTTATCGATCAGGCGGTCATGGAGGCCAAAATGTTAATAAGGTGTCAACTGCGGTTCGACTAACTCATAAGTCATCAGGTATTATCGTTACCTGTCAAACAGAAAGAGATCAAGGCAAAAATAGAGATAGTGCCATGAAAA
>CAYHOJ010000060.1:0-3975 GCA_964358305.1 uncultured Gammaproteobacteria bacterium
AATATCGCAAGTGCCGTCTTTTGAACCGTCGTCTACTACGATTATTTCTTTGGAAACTTCTCCCAAATCAGTTTTGTCCAAAATATCCAAAATTTTCTCAATGGTCATTTTTTCGTTAAAAACTGGAACTATTATGGATAATTTATTTATAATCATCTTATTTATATTTTTTATTGGGCGATAAAAGCTTCGCCGATGTGTTCCGCGCAGCGGCAGGTTTGTTCGACGGTAATTTTTTTGATGATTTTAAAAATAACTTCTTTCATTTTCTCATTATTTTTTTTGAAAACTTCGGCGACATCTTCGGCCGTTACCGCTTTAGCGTTTTTCCCGCCGAACACCCCTGAATCGTAATCCGTAACTAGGCCGATATTTAAGTAGCACAAGCCTTGTTCCCTGGCCAAAACTGCTTCGGGGTAAGCTGTCATATTTATAATATCACCTGCTTGCTTTGCAAAAAAACAACTCTCCGCTTTGGTGGAAAAACGAGGTCCGCTTACGACTAAAATAGTTCCTTTGTCATGGTGTTTTATTTTCATATCACGCATTTTTTCAATCGCAACGCGACGCAAATCGGGGCAATACGGCTCCGCCAAAGAAACATGGGCGACTTGACGGCCGTCATAAAAAGTATCTTTTCTGCCAAACGCAAAATTAACCAATTGGTCGCAAACCACGAAATCACCGGGTTTTATTTCCTTTTTCAAACTGCCGACGGCACACGGCGCGATTATTTTTTTCACTCCGATTTTTTTAAAGGCGAAAATGTTGGCCAGATAAGGTATCTTATGAGGCGGATATTGATGTTTTTTGCCGTGACGAGGCAAAAAAGCCACCTTTTTCCCTTCATAAAGACCGACGGTTATTTTGTCCGATGGGGCACCGTAAGGAGTTTTAACGATAACTTCTTCAACATCCGCTAAAAAACCGTAAAAACCGGAACCGCCGAACACTCCTATTTCCGCTTCTATTTTTTTAAGTCTATTCGCTATAGCCATATATTAGCAGTTTTAAAACCGCATAAACATATTAACTTATTTTCTTTCCTTTATGAAGTTCAGTATATCTTCCGCCCTATTTTTCCACTGGTAACGCTTAACTTTTTCAATAACATTTTGAGCTTTGTCTTGTGATAGAGAAAAATTTTCCAAAGCGAATTTTATCATCTCGGCAAAAGAAAGCGGATCGTCCGGCTTGGCAAAATACACATCCTCATCGTTTAAAACTTCTCTTAACGACGGCAGATCGGAAGCGACTATCGGACGGCCAGAAGCCATATAAGCAAAAAGTTTAAGCGGAGAAGTAAAATCAACGGAGACCTTGTCTTTGCCGGTATTGGGCAACACCAACACATCAGCTGCCACTTGATTTTCCGCAAGTTCTCTGTATGGACGCTGGCCCAAAAAAAGAATATCGGGATATTCTTTTTTAAAGCGGGCGATTTGGCCAATTTCTCCTCCAATAATCGCAAAGTGAACTTCCGGCAACAGTTTAGATGCGGCAAAAAGCGTTTCCACCCCTTTCCATCCGTCCAAGCGCCCGATGTACATTACGATTTTTTTATCAAGTGGCAATCCGAGCTTTTTTCTTACTTCCGCCTTATCAAAATTTTGGGAAAAGTTGTTTAAATCAATGCCGTCGCGAGCGACAATCATTTTACTAGCCGGGATGCCCTTGTTTTCATAAAAATCCTTAAGGCCTTTCGTAATGGCGACAACGCCCCTGCATTTCTTGAGAAGATTTTTGATTATAAAATTAAATCTACCTGTGTGTGTCTCCCAAAAAATATTTTTATTAAAGAAGCTTGCCATAAATAATGGGACTTCGTCGCGGGAATAGATTGCGTCTGGTTTTTTTAAAAACAAATAGAGTGCGGCTATTTTTGAAAACATCAGCAAGTGCAACCAAAAACCAAACCAACCGAGTCGCACCACATCAAGCGAAGGGATTCTTGTAATTTTAAACTTATTTTTAATACCGTAATATTCGAATGGGTCATCTTTAATTGGATTGAATCTCCACGGCGCCAAAAGCTCCACACTATGGCCGAGCATTACAAAAGCCTCGCAAGTCTTCATTATTTGAATTCCTAGAGCTTTTTCCGTCGGTATGCGAACATTGGCTATGTAAATTATCTTCATAATTTATTTAATGAGAAAAACAGTAAAACCGCTAGTCTGATTACTCTCCGCTTTTTCAAATATTTTATCAACTAAATTGGCCATTATCATAAAGGTTTTTATTCTCCCGAAGGGTGATAAATACACCCACGCCGCAAACGCCCCTCTTATGTTATGCATCTCAAAATTAGAAAAATCCTTAAAAAGCATTTTGAGAGAGTCCGGCGTAAACCGCCAATAATCGTTATAGTAGCCTTTTTCCGGATGGTAATAATACAGAAACGGGGCTTGGACAAGACAATATCCGCCCGGTTTAAGAACACGGTAAAGTTCCTTGGCCGCCTTAAGAGGGTTTTCAATGTGTTCAAAAACCGCCATGCAGATAATGGCTTCAAGCGAGTTGTCGGCAAAGGGCATATTATGAATGTCTCCGACAATGTCTGGGTTGTAATCGGGCACCACATCCATTATTTTATAATCCACGCTATTTTGGTTTATCATATTCGCTATCCATTTCATGTCAGGATTTATTCTGTTGCCTCTTTTGGACGAAATTCTCAAACTGCCCCCAATATCAACGATTGATTTTTTATCCGCCAAAATTTTCGTCATTTTGCTCCGGAAAAACTCGTCCCACGGCACAAGGACTTTTGTTTTTATTTCTTTAAATTTTAAAAAATATAATTTCATAAAAATTGCTAAAAATCAGATCGCCTCGCGCAAGATGTTTTCAAACTCTGCGGCGATAATCTCCGGTTTCAACTTTTCTTGAAAAAGTTTATATCCGCCTTCGGCTATTTTTTCAAGTAAATCCGGATTGTTTTTCAGAATTATTATTTTATCGGCAAGGTCTTTCGGGTCGGCTGGTCGGCAAAAAAGGCAATTATCGCCGCCAGAAAATAATTCTCGGACAGCCGGAGTTTCCGCCGTTATGACTGCCTTACTCATGGCTATGGCATCATAAACCTTGTTTGGCACCGCTCGTAACGCTTTGCCGGTGTTGCCGAAAATTCCCAAAACAACATCGGCCTTCCGTATATATTCCGGTATTGCGCCGTAAGGCACAGGGTCAATAAAATTAACATTTTTTACGTCCAAATCAGCGCTTATCTTCCTGACTTGTTTATAGGTTTGCCCCCGGCCAATAATATTAAACGCCACATTTTCCGCTTCCAAAATTTTAGCAGCTTTTACTATATATTCCACCCCGTGCAATGGAATGAAAAAACCATGAAAGTGCACAAGAAAAACACCTTCTCTTTTTTTATCGCCTTGAGGGCGCATTATCTTTTCGTCAGTTCCGATAAACAAACGCCTGAATTTGGACGCAGGCACTCCGAACGTGCGACAAAAGTATTCAATGTTGGCGTTGGTGTCCGCAATTACAATGTCAACCATACGGCACATCAGCCAGTCCAGTGTGTAGTAATATACTGCTTTCAAGCCGAATCTAGAAACTTTTTTCCGGTCAAAAACCATGGTGTCGTACAAAGAAACAATCGGGTCGGCGACTATTTTTTTTCTGGAAAGAATTTTCGCCAGAATTGAAATGGTTTGGGCTCCGGCGTAAGCCAGAAACATCACATCGTAATCTTTGCCAACCTTGCGATACTCTCTCAGTAGAAACCAAAATCGTCCGAACGATGAAACAGAAGTATTGCATTCTTCAACTTCCCAGCCACGTTTTTTCAAACCATCAAGCAATATCCTGGTTCTGGCGTTGACCGGGTCGTTTTTATTGTATATTCCGAAAAAGAGCGCTTTCATTAAAATAAAATGGCATTAAAAAAGTAACGGCTGTTTAATTGGCGCAAACTTTGCACAAGGGATATTCTCTGCGCTTGGATTTGTTTCT
>CAYHOJ010000061.1:0-3711 GCA_964358305.1 uncultured Gammaproteobacteria bacterium
GCCCGATCAGTCGGACCTTACTCTTTAGTCACTCAACAGCCATTGGGAGGAAAATCACAATTAGGAGGACAAAGATTTGGAGAGATGGAGGTTTGGGCTCTTGAATCCCATCGAGTACCATACACACTTCAAGAATTATTAACCATTAAGAGTGATGATGTACGTGGTCGAACTAAAGCTTTTGAATCGATCATCAAAGGTATTGATATTCCTCAATCGTCAGTTCCGGAATCATTCCATGTGCTTGTTAAAGAATTAAACGCTTTAGGATTGTCAATTGATTACGCTAAATAATTATGGAAGATATAAATACAGTAGATTTTTCCGGACTAAGAATTACTTTTGCTTCTCCTGAAACTATTATTAAATGGTCTCACGGTGAAGTTATTAAACCGGAAACTATCAACTATCGAACATTCCGAGCTGAAAAAGACGGCCTCTTTGATGAAAGAATTTTTGGACCGACAAAAGATTATGAATGTTATTGTGGAAAATATAAAAGAATGCGTTATAAGGGAATTGTTTGTGACCGCTGTGGAGTCGAGATTACCACTTCGGCCGTTCGAAGAGAGAGAATGGGTCATATTAAATTAGCTTCCCCTATTGCTCATATTTGGTATTTTAAAGGAACATCATCAACGCTAAGTATTATTTTGGACGTCCCTCCACAAGCTTTAGAGAGAGTTATTTATTATGCGCTTTACTTAGTCAAAGAAGTTGATAAAGATAATCAAAAAAAAACTTTGAAAACTATTGATGAACTACAAAAAGACGAGTTAAAAAAAATTGAGGAAGATTTTGTTATAAAAGAAGAGGAAATCAATAAAAACTTTGAAAAACAGTATCTACAATTAGAGAAAAAAATCGCACATAAAGAACAGTGGGAAATTGCTAAACAAGAAGTTGAATTTAAAAAACGAGAACAATTAAAATTGCTATCCAACGAGCAAACTGATACAAAAACCAAGAAATCTGCCTATTTTGAAAGGGTATCTAAAATTGCCCGATCAATCAGGCCGTTTGATGTTATTGAAGAGGATGACTATTTATTTTTTAAAGACAACAACGTTGCCGACTTTTTAAGTGTTGGTATGGGTTCGGAAGTTTTGTATGAAATTCTTTCGAACTTCGACCTTGTCAAACAGTATGCCCGAACTTTAGAACTCTTAAATGAGGCAAAGGGAGATAAAAGGAATAAACTTCTTAAAAAAGCCCGAGTTCTTGAAGCCTTTATTAAAGCAAAAATTGATCCTAAGTGGATTGTCCTTACAGTTTTACCGGTTATCCCTCCAGATCTTCGTCCGGTAGTTCAATTACCGGGAGGAAAATTTGCCACTTCTGATTTAAATGATTTTTATCGACGTGTTATTAATCGCAATAATCGTCTAAAACAGTTAATTGATCTTGGAGCTCCCGAAATTATTTTAAGAAATGAAAAAAGAATGTTGCAGGAAGCAGTTGATTCTTTAATCGATTTACAAAAATCTCGAGGTAAAAGTCGTTCAACTGGATCCAATACAAAAGTACAAAAATCTTTGTCTGATATTTTGAGAGGGAAACAAGGTCGATTTAGACAAAATTTATTAGGTAAGCGAGTTGATTATTCTGGGCGTAGTACCATTGTTGTTGGTCCAGAATTAAAACTTAATCAATGTGGTTTGCCGCGAGAAATGGCGCTGGAATTATTTAAACCATATCTCTTGCATGAAATTATTATTCGAGGTTTGGCCCCAAATATTAAGAGCGCTAAATTATTCCTGGAAAAAAAGGACACTGTTGTCTATGATATTTTGGAAGAAATTACTAAAGATCATCCAGTTCTTCTTAACCGTGCTCCGACTTTGCATAAACTTTCTATCTTAGGTTTTTATCCTGTTCTTACAGATGATAATGCCATAAAACTTCACCCAGCTGTTTGCTCAGGTTATAATGCTGATTTCGATGGAGATGCTATGGGTGTATTTTTACCATTATCCAAAATGGCAATCGATGAAGTTAAACAAAGAATGTTCCCTTACCACAATCTTCTTAAACCATCTGATGGTTCACCTATCGTTCTTCCAAACAAAGAAATGGCTCTTGGTTGTTATTATTTAACAACGATTGATAGCCATATGGAAACTGAAAATCCCGAAGATTTAAAATTCTTTGCCACCGAAAATGAAGCGATGAGATTTCAGGCAATTGGAAAAATTAAACTTCGTCAACCTATAAATGTTGGCGTGAATGGCAAAATAATTAAGACGACTGTTGGTCGAATAATCTTTAATCAAGCTTTGCCTTTTGAACTTCGATTTGTGAATAGCGAAGTCAAAGCTTCCGATCTAAAAAATATCGTTGTTGCCGCTATGAAATTATTTGAAAATGAAAAAGTTGGGGAATTAATTGATAAATTAAAAGAGATTGGTTTCTGGGCCTCCACAATTGCCGGCGGACTATCTCTTTCAATTTTTGACTGTCAAATAATTCCGGAAAAAAACAAGATTATTGCTGAAACTGAAGATGAAATTAAAAAAATTACAAAAAATTTTGAACAAGGCTTATTAACATCGGAGGAAAAAAGACGTTATTCAAACAAACTTTGGATTGATGTCACAGAAAAATTAGCTGATAAAACTTGGAATGCCTTGGACGAAGAAAACCCGGTGAAAATAATTATTAAATCAGGAGGTGCTAGAGCTTCAAAAGAACAGTTAAAACAGTTGGCAGCTATGAAAGGGCTTGTTGTTGATCCAATGGGAAAAATCATTGAAGTCCCAACTAAATCTAACTACCGCCAAGGTCTATCTATTTTTGAATATGTTATTTCTGCTCGAGGCGCTCGAAAAGGTTTGACCGATTCAGCCTTGAAAACTGCTGACGCCGGATATTTAACCCGTAGACTTGTTGATACATCTCACGATATGATTGTTCGTGAAGAAGATTGTCAGGTTAAGGAAGGATTAACAATCTCAACCACAATGTCTCGAGGAGAAAAATTTAAAGAAAGAATCAAAAATAGATTTATTCTTAATGATTTGTTAAATGAAAACAAAGAAGTCATTATTAAATCTAATGAATTGATCGATAATGAAAAAATAGCTTTAATGGAAAAAAATAATATTAATAAAATTGTTGTTCGCTCACCTCTTTATTGTGCTTCCCCCTACGGAGTCTGTCAAAAATGTTACGGAACAGATTTATCAACAAATAGAATTGTAGAAATTGGGGTTCCGGTTGGAGTCATGGCGGCTCAATCAATTGGAGAACCAGGGACTCAGTTAACAATGAGAGTTAGACATTTTGGAGGAATTGTTATTTCCGACGTGACTCAAGGATTGCCACGAGTTGAAGAACTATTTGAAACTCGAACACCTAAAACTGTTTCACCAATTGCAGAAATTGCGGGTAAAGTTGCAATTGTTGAAGATACGGAGAAGGAAATTTATGATATTACAATATCTGCTCTCAATAAAGAATCAACTATTCAAGAACAAAAATTCACAATTCCAAAAGCTCAAAAACTAAAGATCAAAGATGGAGATTTAATAAGTGTAGGAACTGCTTTGTCTGAAGGTTATCTTGATATTGATGATGTTTTAGCTATTAAAGGCTTAAGATCGGCTCAGATTTATTTGTTAGATGAAATTCAAGATGTATACGAATCTCAAGGAATTGCCATTCATGATAAACATTTTGAAGTTATTATTCGAAAAATGAGTGATAAAGTTA
>CAYHOJ010000062.1:0-3552 GCA_964358305.1 uncultured Gammaproteobacteria bacterium
TTTCAAAATAAAATTTTTCTGGTTTATCAGTATAGTAAGAAACATCAGGATCTGAATTTCCAAAATTTAAAGTAATGCAGGATTTATTTTCACAGCCTGTAGGTGTTTCTGTTTCGGAACCAGTAGGACCACCTACTACAGGTCCCGATCCGTCACATTTGACAAATGTCGATCCTCCATTTGATTGCGGAGCGCCGGAGATACTTGAACAATAAGTGGTATTTAAGTATCCGGTATTATTACAGCTTGTGTAACCAACTGTTCCAGAGCTATTTATACCTTCAAAACCAACCGCTGTTACCTTCATATTTCCTTCACCGGCACCATAAGCTCCGCACGCGTAAGTTTTACAACATAATTTATATGTTGCCGCCTTCGGATTTGAGGCAATGTTTTTTTTATTATTAACTAATAAAGAAGTGCCGAGGGTGATGAGGGTACCGACGATGACTAGGCCGAGAGTTAATAATGTAGCTATTTCGCCCTTGTGGTTTTGCATAGGGGTTAGACCGTTAGACGGTTAGGGACTAGTAAAGAACTGATAAGACCGTTCAACATTTTCATAACTTCTTCTAGTAAAAACATTAAATCTTCATATTGTTTTTCTGTCAAATATTTTATTTTCAAAGCAATTAGCAATTGAGTTTCTAATTCAGCCCCCGAACCAAAAGCTATTCTTAAAAATTGTATAAATTCTTTTTTTCCTCGACTATGACCTTCTGCGATATTTGAGGGAATAGAAACTGCTGATCTTCTTATCTGAGAGGTTAGACCATATATCTCAGATTTAGGAAAACTATCTGTGACTTGATAGACTCTGACACAAAGACTAATTGCTTTCTGCCAAACTATCAATTCTTTATACGACTTCATATTGCTTTTCCCTAATCCCTAACCCTCTAATGTCTAATCGTCTATTCCCTAGTTCTAACCCCTAACCGTCTAGTCCCTAATCCCTATTGTTATAATGTATATTAATAGTAACAGGAAATCAATACTATGTTCAACCACCGTATCCGCATCCTCTCCTCCCTCCTCATCGCCTTTATCTTTATTAATCTTTACGGACGTTTATCAAAGACCCCTTTTATCTCTCCAATTCAAGCTGAAAATATAAAAAATCTTCTTTCCAATTTAAAATTTAACCCCAATAGTCTGACGAAATTTTTTACGATAAAATTTGACTCAAAGACGCCCGAACTTGTCAGCAGATTAGATAAACCAAATAATTCTTTTATCTTCCCAACTGTTAATCAGATTACATCACCGCCAACAATTACACCAAAAATAGGATCGGGAAACCCCTTCGACTTCGCTCAGGGTAAACCAACCCCTACAATCCGATTATATCCTTCTCCAACTAATATTCCCCCGCGAACTAATACTCCCAAACCAACTAAAGTTCCACCTCTTCCCCCGATTACTTCAGATCTCAGGCCGGGAAATAATCTTGCAGAAATTTTTCAGGATGTAGGTAAAAGAACTTGTTTTCCACCTGCGCTTTTACATGCATTTCAAACTCAGGAAACCGGACCATGGTTTCACTTTGATGAGAACCCGGTCCCCTACAATACTTATGGTTGGTGGAAAACTACTTCACCTAATCCCTGTTATAAAGGTTTTGGTTATGATGCACTTACAGGCATATTTCCTGCAGATAGTTATGATGCCGGTAAATTTTGTATGATTACCCCCGGAGCAAATCCTGGCATAATGGGATTATTTGCAATCGATCAATGGGAACAAGATGTTACCAAAAAATATACAGTTGCAATTTTGCCAAAAAATATTGACCGCAGAGTAATCTATGATAGTGCTGTTATTTTTGCCTATGCAACCCGGGCCAGAGTCGGTACCCCGCCAACAAACTGCAATGATTGGCCTGATAGTGTAATTAAAATTGCCGCTGAAAAACATTATGGAAATTGTAGTAGCAACTACTGCGCTAACATTCTTAAATACTACAATCAATATAAATAATTTTTATTTCCAGCAATTATCCTGCATTTGATTGACCGCAGTTTGACATGCAGCCTTTCCTCCGAATTTTACGTAATTCCGGCAAAAAGTATTACAATAATAAGTTCCGTCTTTAAATCCGCAAGATCCGTAATAGCTGCAAGCGGCTTTGGCAACCTCATGAGCTGTCCAACTTTTGCAATTGGCCGGTTTGACGTTACTTTTAACGCTCATCCCAACGATTGCGATCGCATCCAGAATAACTCTTTGATCGGTTTTAGCTACTCCCAAAGCAGTTGCGGCTGGTTTTTTAAACTTGCCTTCCCAGTAATCAGAAACGGCAAGAGGACCCATGGTAACTAAACCACTACCCGATCCATCACGACATTTATGTCCGGCAAATTTGCTATCATTTGGAATTAAACCTGTATTTGAATCGTAATCATAACCGCTGCAGGCCCTGATTTCTTCTGTCAAAAATTCACTGTTCCACCAATTGTATGAGTTATAAAGTAAAAAATATTTTGGCGATACAACATCAAAAAAACTACCGCTCTCAATGTAGGCAATTCCTTTTAAAACTGCTTTTGGAACACAGGTTTTTTGGCTGGCTATTTCAAAAACCTCATCAGTAGTTTTTCCAGGTCTAACCAAAGACTGGTCGATTGGAAAAACATCTGGAGCACGGGTCGGTTTTGGTTTTTTGGTTGGTTTTGGAATGTTGGTCGGAGTCAGTTTAATCAGTCGAGTCGGTTGAATCGGTGTAGGGGTTTTGCGCGCAAAACCCGTACTTGTGGTTGGAGATGGGGTTGGGTTAGGAGAAATTTGAGTGAAATTGACATTTTTGTTATATTTAACTAAAGGTTTCAATTCATTACTTTCAGGAAATTTAATATTTAAACTAAATAATTTTGTCAGACTATTGGGATTAAATTTAATATTGGAAAGCAGGTTTTTAATTTTATTAGGAGTTGAAAAAATTGGAATAACAAAAAGAACTATCATTAAAGCTAATATGATTGATAAAAATATTTTATAATTTTTGACTAAATATTCTTTCACGATTTTAGTATACCAATTGTCATTCCCGCGCAGGCGGGAATCCAGAACTCCTGGATCCCCGTTTTCACGGGGATGACAAATTTCCAACTTTTGATTTTTTACTTTTATTTTTGACTTCTAACTTTTAACTTTTGACTTTCATTAAAAGGTATTTTATAATACAAACCATGTCACTCTTGAACAAAACCACACCCAAAGTATCACTTTCCGATTTACCAGATTTGATGACGATTCGTGAAGTGGCCGACCTACTTAGAATTTCTCCGCTGACAATAAAACGCTGGGGAAAAAAAGGCAAACTTCCAGCTATCCGAATTAACTCACGGGGAGATAGGCGTTATAGAAAAGAGGTCGTCCTGCGACTGCTTGGAGTAGAAGAGGAAAAATAAAGCTTACTTAAATTCTCTAAATAAACAGATTGAAACAAGTGTAAATAATTAAATATAACTTAAACGGACAGACTTATCCTTCCGTTAGCATACTGTCTGATAAGCGAGCTAATCAAAGTTTGATAAGGAATTCCGCTTTTGA
>CAYHOJ010000063.1:0-3446 GCA_964358305.1 uncultured Gammaproteobacteria bacterium
ACTCGATTCAATCTATCACTACGAAATTTATTTTTAGCCAACATTCCAGATACGGCTCTTTTAATAACTTCTCGTGAATCTTTTTTTAGTAAATTTGCAAAATTAATCTTTCTCAAACCACCAGGATAACCTGAGTAATTTGTATACTCTTTAGCTAATGCTTTTTTTCCAGTAATCACAACCTTTGAAGCATTAATAACAACAACATAATCACCTATGTCCATATTAGGAACGTAGCTTGTTTTATGTTTTCCTTGGACTAATTTAACAATTTGAGGTGTTAATCTTCCTAAAATTTTGTCCTGCGCATTAATTAAATGCCATTTTCTGTCAATCTGTTTCTCTTTGGTCGGTTTTGTTGATTGGGTTAATTTATTCATATCTATTTTTGTTTTATAATTGGATAGACCCACTCGATACGGCCTACCTCAGCCCCATCAGATTCTCTCTGACCTAACTTAATAACTCTCACATATCCGCCATTTATTTTTGCTATGATCGGACTTATATCTTTATATGCCATCTCTATAACTTCTTTATTATCTAGTTTTTGTTTCAAATAATTAACATTCGCTTCGGTCCTTATTTTCATCTTCTCAATTAATCTTTCAATTACCGGCTTGATTGCTTTAGCTTTTGACAAAGTTGTTGTTAATTTTCCTTTTAAGAAGAAATTAACCGCCAATTTTCTGACTAGTGCACGATTAGCATCAATACCACTACTAAATTTTATTTTTTTTACTCGATGTCTCATATTTTATAAACTTTTTTAACCTAATTCTATTTCCATCTTCTTCAATTCTTCTTCTATTAACTCGATTGATTTTTTTCCAACGCCTTTCATTCCAGTCAATTTTTCTTTTCCAGTCTTTACTAAGTCAGCTACTGTCTCAATTTTTTCCCTAAGCAATGCATTGATTACTCGGGAAGGTAAATTTAATTCATCGATAATAATATTAAATAATTTTTTATCAATAGCCTCTTTTCTTTCGTCGGCCACACTTATTTGTTTCTTTAATTCTGGAGCGTCGCGACCAGAAAGTAGATAATCAAAATATTCTGTTAATAATTTAGATGCTTCTTTGATGGCTGTTTCTGGCTTAATACTTCCATCTGTTTCCAGTTCGATAATCAATCTGTCAGAATTATCTTTTCTGCCTATTCTGGCTTCCTCAACCTTAACGTTTACTTTTTTTATAGGAGAAAAAAATGCATCAACAGGAATATAACCGGTCTTTTTTTCTTCCCGATCTTCAACTGTCGAATAACCAACTCCTACCTCAACAATCGCCTCAAAAGAAAATTTAGCTTTATCATCAGTCATTTCACCAATGTAAAAATCTCCATTGATTGGTTTTATCTCACCTTCTAAATCTTTTGCAAATATTTTTTTGGCGCCTCGTCCTTCAAAACTAACTTTGTAAGGGCCTCCTTCTTTTACATCAAATTTAAGCTGTTTTAAATTCAACATTATTTCCAATATTGATTCTTTTACTCCTGGAATAACCGAAAAAAGATGTGGGGCTCCATCAAATTTAATATTTGTAACGGCTACACCCTTTAAAGAAGAAAGAAGGGTTCTTCTTAAGGCGTGACCCATACTCTGACCAAAACCTTGTGGCAACGGTTCAATAACAAACTTTCCATAATTACCCTCTTCATTTTTTTGGGTAAAAAAAATTGGACTAAACATATTTTTTATAATTCGACATCAGTCGAAACTATTAATTATCGAGAATAATATTCAATGATTAATCTCAAATTTATCAATTTTTCAATTACTTCTTGGGTTGGCTCTGATATTAGTTTTCCAATAATAGCTTTTTTTTCTAACCATGATGGTAAAATAATATCTTTATTATTCAGACAACTTTCAATATACGGAATTTTTGTTGTCTTAACATCATCAAAGCTTATTTCTTCTCCCACTCTGACTAGGTAAGAAGGAATCGATAGTCTTTTTTTATTAACAACAATATGTCCGTGAGTGATTAATTGGCGGGCCGCCGCACGAGTAGGAGTAAAACCTAAATGAAACACTATATTGTCAAGCCTACTTTCCAAAGAATGAGACAAATATGAAGCGGTGTTGCCTTTTTTCAAACTGGCCTTTTTAAAATAATTTTTTAATTGTTTTTCAGTAATTCCAAACATGTATCTTAATTTTTGTTTTTCCCGGAGTTGAGTACCTCTTTCTGATACTTTTTTTCTTTTCCGTAATCCGTGTTGACCGGGAGGTACGTTAAGTTTTTTTAGAAGGCGCGCATGAGATTTAGAACCGACTGTCTTTAATTCTAAATCTACTCCCTCGCGCCGGGAAATTCTATTTTTAGGACCTGTATATCTCATATTTACTTGATAAACTTGATGAACTTTATAACTTTAAACTCTTCTAATTTTTGGCGGTCTCACACCATTGTGGGGAACCGGTGTAATATCTATAATTCTATTAATATCAATCCTTGATGCTTTAACTGCTCTTAGAGATGCTTCCCGTCCCGGACCAATTCCTTTAACCAAGACATCTGCAACCTGAAATTGATATTTCTCTTCTGCTTTTTTTATGGCACTTTCCGTTGTTACGGTAGCTGCATAAGGAGTTGATTTTCTCGTGCCGGAAAATCCATGCATTCCAGTTGATCCGACTACTAATGGATTACCTCTTTCATCGGTAATCGTAACTAAAGTATTATTAAAAGTAGAAGTAATATATATCTTACCTTTAATAACAGTTTTGTTTGTTTGTTTTTTTATCATATTAATAAATAGTTTTATTTAGTTTCTTTTGTTTTAACGGCTTCAGTTGTTTTATTTTGTTCAAGCTTAGCCCACATTTCTTTTTTTAGAGCTCCAACCGTCTTTCTTTTTCCTCTTTTAGTTCTAGCATTAGATTTTGTCCGTTGTCCATCAACAGGTAATCCTCGAACATGTCTTATTCCTCTATAGCTTCCAATCTCTCTTAATCTTTTGATATTATCATTAATTGCTTCCCTCAAATAACCTTCTACTTTATAGTTTGTTTCAATTACTTCAAGAATCTTTTTAAACTCTTCTTCCGTTACTTCTTTTACTTTTTTATTGGCGTCTACACCTGTTTGCGATAAAACAGCTTTAACGTTTGTCCAGCCAATTCCATATAAAATAGTTAATGCATAGTCAATTCTTTTTTCATCCGGTAATGTTACTCCTAACATTCTTGCCATAATTTTATCCTTGTTTTTGTTTGTGCTTAACGTTTAAGCAAACAACATATAAATTACCTTTTCTTTTAACTATTTTGCACTTTGGACAAATTTTTTTTACCGATGAGTGAATCTTCATAATTATTGTCTATAAATAATTCTTCCTCTATTCAAATCATAATGGGTCATTTCTATCTTAACCTTATCTCCAGGAAGGATTTTAATATAATTCTTCCTCATCTTTCCTGACAAATAGCACAAAAT
>CAYHOJ010000064.1:0-3249 GCA_964358305.1 uncultured Gammaproteobacteria bacterium
AATACAAAGCTAAAAGTGGGTCGGGTGCTCGTCTCGTCAACGCGCGCTGGAATCCGAGCGATTCTCAGGTCAATGTGAATGCCAATGATCTCACCTCTCAGAACGAGAATCTTGGTGCTCGACCCTCCCGCCGTTTTATGTCATATTTCTTGCATATTTTATCCAACCCTGTGTCATTTTTCCTATTTCTTGCAACTTACCCTCGATTTCAAGATATTCTTTGCTTTCCAATATCTTGCAGTTTAATGAAATTCTAAAAAGTATCTTCAAAAGTTCTATTTTTGAATTCGCTTGAGCCAACACTTTTTCTTTTTCGTACTTTGAAACTTGGTTGGCAAATACGAAAAGTTCCATACTGTCCAATATTGTTCTTTCTATTTTTTCTCCTAAAGTGTATCTTTCGTGTTTGGGGAATTTGAAAATCAGTTTGTGGGTTATTTCGTACAGCACAAAGAGTTTTATTACAACTGGTATTTCTAATTTTGAGAAGTCACTATGAGTATTGTTATCCATAAAAGTTATGATGAGTTATTTAGTCTTGATAATATGTTTTCTGCTTGGGAAATTTTCAGGCGTGGAAAGACAAGTATCCGGAAACTCAGGTGGGGAGTTGATTTTTTAGGGTTTATATTTTTACCTAACGCAACCTTGCTCCGAAATAAGACGAAGCACAAGATGTATGCGAATATAAAGAGGAAAAATATACACTCGTATCTTTCTATTTTGAAACATTGCAATTCTTTTAATCTAAAGACCAAGATTCTGGCAATGGAAAAAATATACAAAATTTGATAGAATAGGCGCTATGGAGGGCATCCCCACTATTGAGGCAAAAAAGGAGAAAAAAGAAAGGCAGACGATAGAAACAGGCAACCACGCCGAAGCACTTGCCTTTGTCAAAGAGAATCTAGACTTTTTTGAACACCATGCAAAAGGCAACATAAAGATAGAGCCAGCTCCTGAAGGCTTAGATACTTTTGCCTTTAATTTGGAAAATAATACCATTTATATCAATTCAATGTTTTATGAAAAACTTGGCTTTTCTAAAGAAAAAACCATTTTTGCCACCTTGCACGAAATAGAGCATTTTTTAGAGAAAATCCAAATGCTTTCCGAAGATGGAGGAGAGAAAAATTTTGACAAATATCTAAAGAAGATAGAAACTTCAAAAGCCTTTGATCTAATGGACAACTGTGTGGCGGATATCAGGGAAAATAGAACCGTCGTTTCCAAAACAAATAAGGGAATGAAAGATTTGGAAGAAAATATGTTTAAAGAAGATTTATTTAAAGAAACAGACTTTACAAGTCGGCCTCGTCACATACAATTTTGCCAAGCTATTTTGCGCGAAGCCAGGGTGGAAAGTGAGAAGTGCGATGTTTCGCCAGATGTACGACAGAAACTTGATGAACTCGCAAAAGTAAAAGGACTTATGAATATAATGACAAATCCGGAAACCCCGATGTCGGTGCGTTTGAAATTGCAAGATAAATATATTTTGCCGAAGATGGAAGAGCTTTTAGGGCGCGATATAGAAGATAAAAAGAATCAAGAAGGTGAAGGTGAAAACAAGCCGAAGGACGGTAAGCTAGATGAAAAAAATAATAAAAGTAAAGATCAAAAGGGCAGTAAGGGTGATAAAAAGAATGAACCAAAAGGAAAACCTAAAAAAAGTGATGCGAAAGGAGATGATCCAAATAAAGTTTTTGCCGATGAATACGAGAAAGCAAACAAAAAAATCCCCAACGCTGTGCCGATTGAAGAAGTAAAAAAAGCTTTTAAAGAATATAAAGAAGAAAAACAAAAAAATAGCCCTGACAAAGCAGATGAGGAATATGCAGAAAAATTAGGCGTTGAGAAAAAAGATCTGCAAGAATATCGCAAGATAGCGGAAGCCTTGCAGAAAATAGTAAACCCAGAAACAAATGTAAGTGTAATGGAAGAATTAAAAAATCTTTTTTCCAGAATTATTGCAAAAAGGCTTAAAGAAAGGCTTGCTCCAAAATACCCAGTGGAGGAAGGAGATGAACTCTCTGACCCTGCTCAGCTTGTGTCTGATGTGAAGTCTGGTAACTTAAGCCCGAAAGTGTGGGAAGATACAGAAATTAAAGAAAAGAAAGGCGATAGATTTGGCGAGATAGAGATAACGCTTGTCTGCGACCGGTCTAGCTCTATGACTGACGGAGACGGGCAAAAAGCAGTTGAACAGAGAAATTCCGCAGTTTTAATGATGGAAGTCTTAAAAGATTTTGCTGAAATGTGCGACGAAGAAAAAATGAAAGTGGACAAGCCATTGGAAATAAAATCCGAGATATATAGTTTTGCTAGTAGCAAGGAAGACAAAACACCTCTTAAAAAAATGGGGAAAGATTTAGGTGAAGCCGAGAGGATAAATGTTTTGAAAAAGCTTTTTGATTTGCCTGGTTCTACCACGGATTTTAATTGCTTGGAAGCTCTGATTGGGGGATTAGAGAATGAAACGAAGCAAAAAATTGCAATCGGGGAATTAAAAAAGATAGTTTTTGTATTTACTGATGGCGGAAGTGATAGTGTAGAGCGAGCGCAAAAAGCGCTGAAAAGTTTACGAGATACTGGTGTGGTGGTTATAGGTGTTGGGCTGACACAAGCGGGAGAACCAGCCATGACTACATATGCCCCGAACGCGCAAATAGTGAATAATGTAAGTGACTTACCTGTTGTTTTAGGTGAATTATTGAAAGAGCATTTAAAAGATATTTAGTATATATGGAATACCATATAACAACATCACTCGGACATTAAACGAGTAAACTTGTTTATGCTCCTCGTTTGTTGTTATAATACAAAATATGGAAAACATACTAGAAATGGCAAGGACTCCTGAAAAGATAAAAAAGCCTAAAAAATCCCAAGAGGAACTTAGGGAAGCCTTGGAGAAACGCTTTTTAGGAATGAAGAGTACTGTCAAAGAAAGCATGGAGGAATACAAGAGATCATTAAAAGAAGAAGCTTTTGAAGATAAAGAAGGCGAACCAGATGGGAGCGGAGAGGAACGAAGGGAAGCAATGCAAGTTAAAATAAATGCATTATTTGACAGAGCTGAGCAGATTAAAACAAAATTAGATAGTGAAGAAAAATTGCCAAATTTAACAGAATCAATATCCACCACTTATACTCATCCTGACAGTAAGGTGGAAAACATAACTTTCTCTTTGGAAGAAAAACTGGAAGAATTTATATCATTCTACCAAAAAAACAAGATAGACTTGC
>CAYHOJ010000065.1:0-3245 GCA_964358305.1 uncultured Gammaproteobacteria bacterium
AAAGCCAATAATAAAAACAACACTAAAACAAAAGAGCTTATCAGAATTTTCTTAATTCTTTTCACAATTTCATTGTACATAAAAAATCATTTTTAAGATAATTACACTATCTTGTAGACGACCGTCTTGAAGATAATAATTAGACACAAATTAGACGAATATTAGACGAAAGTAAAGAGCTGATATTATTTCTCCCACCTTGAAACAGAGAAATCGACGCGGTGTTGAGGAGAGATACACCTTCAGCAACGAGCATTTTTTTCTTTTTATTAATTCCACCAACTCCAGAGTATCCTGTGAGTTTTCCGTCTGAGGCGACGACGCGGTGGCAGGGGACGATCGGGGCATCGGGATTATTTTTCATGAATACTCCAACGGCCCGGGCGGCCTTGGGTTTCCCGGCAAGTTTTGCAAGTTGTCCATAAGTGGCCACTTTCCCCTTGGGGATAGAGCTACAAATTTTATAAACTTTTTCTTTGAAATTCATAAGATATATTAAATGATAATATTATCAATCAATCGGGTTTTTCCTACATAGGCGGCAATAAGGATGACGGCTTTTTTTGAGATAATTTTGACGGGGGATAAATTTTGCGGATTACAAATTTCAATATAATCAAGACGGACTAATTTATATTTTTGTAAATAATTCTTTATCTTGGTTTTTATCGTTTGAACATTTTTATTTCCTATTAATATTAATTTCTTAGCTAACAATAAAGATTGATACAAACTCAATGCTTGTAATCTTTCTTGAGTATTCAAAAAAATGTTTCTTGAAGAAAGAGCTAATCCGTCTTGATCACGGACAGTTGAAACAACGTTGATATTTATTGATAAATTTAAATCTTGGACCATTTGTTTGATAATGACAGACTGTTGAAAATCTTTTTGTCCAAAATAAGCATTGGTTGGTTGAATAAGATTAAATAATTTTAAGACAACTGTGGCGACCCCATTAAAATGTCCCGGCCGGCTTTTCCCTTCAAAAATATTTGAAAGTTTTGTTATGGCTACATTAGTTTGAAAACCGTCTGGGTAGATTGTTTTTACATCAGGATAAAATAAATAGTCAACCTTTTCGTTTTCCAATAATTTTTTGTCCTGCTCAAAGGGTCGGGGATATTTATCCAAATCTTCAGAGGGGGAAAATTGAGCCGGATTAACAAATATCGAAACAACCGTCACATTATTTTTAGCTCTTGATTCTCTGACTAATTTTAGGTGTCCTTCATGAAGCGCCCCCATGGTTGGTACAAAACCAATCGTTTGATCATTTTTTTGTAATTCTAAAGTAATTTTTTGTATTTCTTGAGCGGAAGTTATTATTTTCATGAATTAATTTTACACCAGAAAATATGTATTTGAAGTTCTTATGGCTGAAAAAATCAGTTTTTTTTGATAAAATGTACTTGTTCTTTAAAATATTTGGTTTCATTGAAAATTGCAAATTGATAATTGATAATTAATTTCCCCTGTAGCTCATCCGCCATCCGCCAACTGGCGGAGGCGGAGGTAGAGCGAAAAATGCTAAAATTAATTATGTTCTTTGTTTATGCAATTTATAATCGTAAACATAACAAAATTTATATTGGTCAAACAAAAGATTTAAAGGAAAGAATTAATTTGCACAATAGAGGTATTTTTAAAACTAGTTTTACTAGTAGGTATGATGGCATTTGGATTTTAATTTATAAAGAATTATTAAAAACTAGACAGGAATCTCTAATGAGAGAAAAACAATTAAAAAGTTTCCGAGGAAGAGAGTTTATTAAAAAATTTACAAAAATTGAAGATTCCGCTCCCCTGTAGCTCAATCGGTAGAGCGCCTCGCTGTTAACGAGGATGTTAGAAGTTCGAGTCTTCTCGGGGGAGCGGAATCGTTGATCCATAAATGTTTATTGATGATAGTGAGTTTACCGAAGGGGGGGTCCTCTCGGGGGAGCCGCGTTTTTTAACTTCATTTTTTCACTACCCTTAACTGGATTATCGAACCGATATTTGAGTAAGTATAAGTAGTTTGATATTATTCATCATATGTTTAGCGATTACGAACCTGCATATTGCGATGGCCAACCCCTGAAGGAAAGATCAATCGATTTTCAAGAAATTTATTTACCCGATATTGAACAAGCTACTGGGGGCATATTTTCGTTAGCACAATTATTGAAATCAGGAAGAATTTTAGATATTGGTTGTGGCAGCGGAGCATTGGCTAATGCGTTAAGGAAAAAAGGGTATAGAGGTAAAATAATAGGAGTAGATGCTTTTGGTCCGTATCAAGGAGATACTGCTTATAGAGAATATGAAGAACTTATTTTTGGTGATGTTCGTAATGAAATGACACTAAATAAAATTGCGAAACATGAGTATGACAATGCTATTTGTGTTGGTTTACCTCCTCAAGCTTGTGAATTTGTTTTAAATAATCCCGGACGCTTTAAATTAAAAAAAAGGGGTCTATTGACTGTAGCAAGTGATGATATTCACTCAACACCTCAACAATTTAGTCGATATGATGGTCAATATTCTGCTGTTCAGAACATATTTCTCTTTAGAAAATAACACTTGAATTTTTAATGGTCAACATCTATTTGTTGTATATAAAAAAGATGGGGGAACGGTTCAACGTTCATGAAGCATGTTCTGAGTTCTGCTATTGAGTGGAGCACGTTGGCACTTAACATACCAAGTTTGTTATATTGAAATTAATGAAGAAATATTTGTTAATAGTGGTTTTAATTATTTTAGCTTTGCTTGCATGGTCGCCTTTGCAAACAAAAGAATCAACTGAAAATACAGTAACGAGTGCTTTTAAGTCAGAACAAGCGGGCATTATTGATGGCTGTGATTTTAATTGTGACGGTTGTGGAGTAGAAAGTTCTCATAAAATCCCATTTGGATATTTAGTCAATGTTAAATATAAATGTGGGATGAAGAATTATTTTCGAGGTGAAAAAATGGCATTATTTGCTGCAGGAGATGTAACAAAAGGAAGAGAATATCAAGTTGTCTATGCTGTTCTTAAAGAAAAATTAAATTTTATAGTTGCAAAAGCGACTGAAGCTCTTGAAGACTTAGAGGAATCAAAACAAGGAGACACTGGAGTTAAATTAGCTTTTGTAAATAGTTGCTTAAAAATAGTAGACGATAATCTAAGCGATGCTAAAAAAGTTCTTAGACCATTTCAACAGCAGCTTCTCGATGCATTGAAAAAAGGATAATTTGAATGCAAATTCAACAAG
>CAYHOJ010000066.1:0-3137 GCA_964358305.1 uncultured Gammaproteobacteria bacterium
TTTGCCTCCAACCCACTGTATAAAAGGTCTTGGTTTTTCGTTTGGTTCAGAGTTTGCCACTCGTCGCACATTTGTTGTCGGTGGCATTTTTTTGATTATTCTCACGAGTTCGCTATCACTGCCTTGAGCGGGTTCTAAATCTCGAATAATTTTTACAACAATACCTCGTACCTCAACTTCTGTTCTATAGAATGGTAAGAGAGCTTGGTTCGCGGGCTGTAATCGAAACCTGCCTTTTTCTCGATAAAGCCTTTTTAGCGTTGCTTGATTGTCATCAATAATTGCTACAACAGTTTGCCCATCATCAGCTGTTTGTTGCTCTTTAATTACAACAATATCTCCATCAAAAATTCCTTCGTCAATCATGCTATTTCCACTAACTCTCAATGCATAATGTTTTCCCGATGGCGATATTTCTCCCTGTGACAGGGAAATTGTTTCATCATGCATTTCAATTGCTTCTATTGGTGCTCCCGCAGCAATAGTCCCCAAAATAGGTACATTGATACTATTATTTGTCGGCAAAACATTGATTGCTCGATGTTGGCTTTCTTGTTTTGAAAGAAGTTTCTTATTTTTTAATTGCTGGATGTAATAGTGAGCAGTAGAAACCGAAGCAAGTTTAAATCTTTTCTGAATTTCTTCTAGAGTTGGGGAGTATTTATTTTTTTTCTGATACTTCTCTATAAAATCTAGAACTTGTTGTTGCTTTTTTGTAACCATAGTGATATTATAGAAAGTATATAGAAAGTTTGCAAGTCGGAGTTATCCCCAATTATCAATAAATTATAAAAACTATGGAGAATTTAGAAACAATTTTTAGTGAATTTAAGAAACAGTCAGATTTAAGATTTGATGCTTTTGAGATAGATGAAAATATTGGGGACTTAAGCAGGATTCAGGATGAAGCATATCTAGAAAATTCAACTTGGCTTGGAGGAGATGAACAATTTGTTTGTTTGGCGATAGATTTAGATAGATCATCAATATTGTCCGCAAGAAAGCAGGTAAAAACGATGGCTAAACTTTACGAATATTTTACTGAAAATATTGTTGATATGCTCAATCTTGAAGAAATAAAGGCTGATTACGTTGACATTAAAGGTGATGGAGTTTTTGGTATTTACCAAGGCGAGAACGCTACAAAAAGAGCTTTTATTGCGTCTATAACTTTTAGAACATTTTTTGAAAATGTCATAAAACCAAAATTTAAAACTCTCGATATTGATTTAAATTGTAAAGCTGCAATATGTAGGGATAAGATTTTAGTTAAAAGAATTGGTACAAGAAAATATAACAATGAAGTTTGGGCAGGTAGGCTTGTGAATAATACTTATAAATTAATGAAACTTTCAGATAGAATCAAAAAACTTAATCCTTCAATTAAACAATCTTTACTTATTGTGTCCGATGAAATTCATACATACTTACACGATCATCATTACGACCACGCAATTATGAGTTGTGGTTGTCAGACACTTGAGGGTAAACCTCAACCTCTATGGTCAGTCGTGGATACCACTGGGGAGGAGGATATTTCTGGAAATAAAGCATATCATTTGAGTCATATCTGGTGTGTTAATTGTGGAGATGAATATCTGTCAGCCATTTTAAATAGATAATTATGGAAAATCTAAAATACACTTTTAATCAAGTAAATGATTGGATTAAGACTGCGGATCAAAAAGCTATGATTCTTGGGTCGTTTAATATTGCGGGTTTTATATATCAGCTTATAAACTTTGATAAATTAATATACGGAAGTACTTACACAACCATTTTATTTATTCTATCCCTCAGCTCTACTTTAGTCGCTTTATTTTTTTGGTTACGGATTATTTATCCTAAACTTGATAACAAGCACAAGAAATCAAAAATTTATTTTCAACACATTGCTAACGCATATGAGAACGATATAGATTCAGGTATAGAGGAATTACAAAAAATAAGTGATCAAGAATTTGAAAGAGATTTAGCTAGTCAAATTGTAATCAACTCCATTATTGCAAAGAAGAAATACGTTAATATACAAAAGTTTATTTGGGTGTTTGGAGTTCAAGTAGTCACCATAGTATTACTTTTTATAAGTTTACTTTAATTCCTGCCATGTCTGAATTCAAAGATAATTTAATAAATGATATCAACATCTTCTTTGGTGGAGATTACGAGGTTATACAAGGAAGAACTATACCCAGTGCAGATGAGATTGCATTCGGTAGGTATGGTAAAGAAGTTGAATTAGCCATGCTGTTTATAGATGTAAAGGAATCGACAAAAATAGTTGATGCTTTTCGTCTTAAAACTGCAGCCAGAATGTACCAATCATTTTTAAGAGGGATCACTTTAATTGCTCTTAGAAATGGTGGAGAAGTTAGAAGTTTTAATGGAGATGGTGTGTTAGTCACGTTTTATGGAGATACAAAATGTGATGATGCTGTCCGTAGTGCCTTGCAAATGATGGATTTTGTGAAGAATATTTTGAAACCAAAATTGCAGAGTTACTTTGTTAATAATAAACAAATTCAAAATCTTATTTTTGATTGTGGTATAGGAATAGATGTTGGGAATATATTTGTCGTCAGAGGAGGCGCTAAAGGTGATGACAATAATGATTTAGTTTGGGTAGGTAATCCCACAAACTATGCAGTCAAGCTTTCTGCACAATCAAAGGTAGAATATAAAAGTAGCACCGGTGTAAGTACAACTACAGTTTATAATATTCACATAACAAATCGTGTATATGCAAATCTTAAACCAGAACTTAAAACGATAAAAGGTAATGGTATATTCTCATCAAATATATGGAGTAGACAGCCATCAGCTCTAGGGGCACTCTTGCCAAGTTCATTGGCCACAACCACAATTTACCGAACAAATAAGACTTTATCTTTCTAAAATAAGGGGAGTCTTCCTCGTGCGCGCACGGGTGGGCAAAGTGTGTGCGTACTCGCACACGCTGGGGTAAGCACGATGCATTTGAGCCTCGGACATTTCCGCTAGGGCGTCCATGACTAAAGGATGAGCGCCGCCGTAATCTTGCAATGCAGAAATCCGAAGCGAAAGCGACACCACGAAAGCAATCTTGAAAACGAGAAAGGGGGTTGGCTGAGCCGGTTGGTCGAGCCCTGCCGAGACGA
>CAYHOJ010000067.1:0-3107 GCA_964358305.1 uncultured Gammaproteobacteria bacterium
GAGGGTTCCCACTGGAGACAAAAAATTTCTGTTTCGAACTTCCGCTTCTAACGTTCTTACCACCGTCGTCCCCACCGCCACCAACTTTTTCCCATTATTTCTATTTATTTCAATCTGTTTCCATGTATTTCTATCAACTTCATAAAATTCATTGTGAAGTTTTTTTTGCTTGATATTTTCATCGGTTATGGGCGCAAATGTGCCCATACCAACATGAAGAGTGACAAAATATTTTTCGATGCCTTTTTTATCTAATTTTTTAAAAACTTCATCAGTAAAATGAAGCGAAGCGGTTGGCGCCGCAACAGATGCTAACCGGGCTCCGACTGGTGCCCGGGCAAAAATTGTTTGGTATTTTTTTAATAAATCATTTTTGAATAACGGACTTTTTTTTAAATAAGGCGGAATCGGCATTGTTCCGTACTTTTTTAAAAGGGTAAACAAATGTTCCCGACTAAAATTAAATTCTAACTCAAAAATGTGTTCTTTTTGATCGATAACTTTTAAATAATTTTCTTGATCAAAATACAAAAAATCACCAACATTTACTTTTCTATCTGTCAAAACCCTGACTCTTTCTTTTATATTTTTACCCTGAAGTGATCTTTGATCTACTTCAGGGCCCAACATTTCATTGACTAAAAATAACAAAACAACTTTTCCGCCGTTTTCTTTCTTCATCGTTACTCGCGCCGGCAACACTTTCGTATTATTTAAAATTAAAAAAGAATTTTTAGGAAGATATTTATCAAGGTTATAAAAATAATCAAATATTATCTTGTCCACGGTCGTGTCATAGATAAGTAGTTTTGAGGAGTCGCGGGGAACAGATGGCTCTAAAGCTAAATTTTTTTCAGGTAAAAAATAATTATAAGTTTGAAGATTCATCCTACAATAATAACATTGATTTCCAATAAACTTTTATTTTTTATTTCCTCTTTCCCGTATTTTATCTAATTCTTGTTTTATTTTATACGGATCTTCTATATGTTGTAATATTACTTCGTGTAATGCTGTTCCTGCAGTATTAATTGCTAAAGATCCTGTTTTATATATTAGTCGGTCAAGAAAAGGCTCAAGCACAGTGATATCTGTGATTTTATCGTAATCTATGCTCGTTAACTTTGTAGAAAGCCATCCTTTTATTATTAAAACTCGTTTATTTGTAAATGCATAATGATTAGCTCGTTTGAGATAAAATAAATAATAAAATAACACGATAGGAATAACAAATATCCCTATTCCTCCTAATAAAAGAATTACACCAAATATAAGCCAAAATATTAGACCCATTTTTATATAACTATTACCAATTGAAAATTCTTTTTTAATCATTTCATTAGAAGAAAGTACCCTATCCCAAATATTAGATTTTTCCATAATAATTTTTGAATTTATAATATTAATCCGATTAATATGATGATCGCCGGAATCAAATACATAAATGATTTTACCGCACCCGTTTGCAATAATTTAACAACTGTTGGAGAAGTGGAGATTTTGGCTAAAATTATCTCAGTAGGTGTCGCCGTCGGTTGCCCTGGTGCTATACAACAAGCATTATACGAAGGATTGGCTTTACAGGCAGTAACAAAATCGGGAGAAGAACAGTAGTTGCTTCCATCATTGGCCTGAACGCAAACATAGTTGGCACGGCAGGGATTGGTGGCATTGTCACAACTTTTTGTCCCGCAAAGAACTGGAATTGGGGTGGCCGACGGGCCAGGAGTATTTGAGATAAGAGGAGTTACGGTCGGGGTGTTGGAAATTAATGGCGTCACAGTCGGAGTGTTTGATATTAGTGGAGTAACCGTCGGGGTGTTGGAAATAATCGGCGTTGCCGTTGGGGTTGGAGTTCTCGTTGGCGTCGGAGTTGAGGTTGGGATATTAGTTGTTGGGGTTGCAGTTGGGGCAATCTCTATAAGTGTTGCAATAGTATCAAGTGTAGTTTTTTCCTCTTTATTACAACCACAACTACTTTTGTATGAAATATGCTCCCCATTATCATTATTATCAATTTGCACTACTCCACAAAAACAACCACCAAGTTGAGACATCTTACTGTATTTTTTATCCGTAGTAGTGCCATCGCATCTATCACCTGATGCCAAATACTGAGACGCAGAACATAGATAGGCAGTATAATTTCCCCAGCCTAGAGCGTTTGGATCACACTGACTTTTACCTGAACAAAGATTTGCTGTAGAAGTTCCTTTCAATATTGTATAACCCATATCTGCTGCAGCATTATTACAGTTATCATTATCACTCCCACAGAATTTATAATGACGACTTTTAAGATCAGTTCCTTCACATACATGGAAGCCTCCAGGGCAAGATCCATCTGATTTCAGAGCTCCTTCATCCCTCGCTCTTCTCTCTTCTTGCTCTTTCTTCTTCTTTGCCTCTTTAGCTGCATCCGCCCGTCCATCTTCTTCATACTCTTTCCTTTCTGCATCACATTTTCTAGTATCACTCCAATCAGTACATTCAAAGCCAGCTTTTTGTCGAGTAGTTATTAAAGTTTTGTTGTAGTAAAAAAATCCAATTCCGGCCACAATAATAACCAGTAATAAATTTCCAATAATCAAAAATTTATTGGCTTTTTTCTTTTTATTTTTTGTTTTTAACGGAGTAAAATTATCCATTGTTAATAAAATAATAACACATTATTAAACAGTTAAAATTGTCACCCCCTCGTGTCATCCCCTTCATTATAAAAAGTGATTTTAGTCTGGATTCCCGCCTCCCCTTCGATGGAACTCAGGGTAAACGCGGGAATGACAAATTAATTCAACAAATTTAAACTTAATATCACCGGAAGTATGATCTTCTTCAAAAACTTTTTTTTTAAATTTGTCATAGTTAGGGAAAAAGGCATCCGCGTCGGGATATTCTTTATCAACTAGTGTTAGATAAAGTTTATCAGCATATTTTATTCCTTGCTGATAGATACTGGCTCCTCCGATGATGAAGATCTTCCCATCAAATTCCTTGGCCTTATCAATAGCCGCTTCAATAGAATTACAAAATATTGTAGTGGTGCGATTCATCGCACCATCAATTTTTGGAGCAATAAATTGCTCCACTACATTTTTATTTCTTGT
>CAYHOJ010000068.1:0-3066 GCA_964358305.1 uncultured Gammaproteobacteria bacterium
GTTTTGTATGATATATTAGTTTTTTTACTCCCCGTCATGTGTACTGGGGTTTTTGTTGTTAATAAAATATTATTTCCATCTACTCGATGAGCAAAACTGTTAAACCAAGTATTTTACCCCACAAAAGTTTATTCCTCGGAAGGAAAGACGAACTACTTGAAAATTTTAATTTAATAGAAGTCCAAAAAAATTCTTGGGCTGAATTTACCGATGTCCGATTAAAAGAAATCTTTAATGAATTTTTTCCAATCGACGACTATACGAAAAAAAAGTTTACTATCTATTTTGAAGACCTGTATTTTGGTGAACCACGATATGATATTGACCTCTGTCACAAGAAAAAGTTAACTTACGATACTCCTGTTTATCTGAAATTAAGATTGGTTAATAAAAAAACTAATAGCGAAAAAAAACAAGATATATATTTCTTCAATCTTCCTAAAATGACTGATCGTGGCACTTTTATTATCAACGGAATTGAAAGAGCCATTATTAATCAAATTGTCCGTTCCCCCGGAGTTTATTTTACCGCTGAAATTGACAAAACAACCGGATTAACTTTATATAACGCAGAAATAAGACCATATATTGGAGCCTGGCTTGATATGACAATAAATAAAAATGGCTTAATTGAAATGAAGATTAATAAAAAAAGAAAATTTTTATCAACTGTTTTCCTAAAAATTTTTGAAAATGATTCGGAATCAGATATTATTAACTATTTTTCAGATATTGATAGAAGTTTAGTCGAAAAATATCTCATTCCCACTCTCAAAAAAGATCAAACAAAAGGTAAGGACGATGCTGTTTTGGAAATTTATCGAAAAATTCGACCAGGTGAGCCTCTTATTTTAGAAAATGCTTATGAAACAATAAATAATCTTTTATTCAATCAAAAAAGATATTCACTTGCCGACGTTGGACGATATAAAATTAACAAAAAATTAGGATTAAATATCGAAATAAAAAAAGAAAATCGTTTGTTAACTAAGGAAGATATCATTACCTCTATTAAATATCTTCTTAACTTAACAAAAAATAAAGGCGAGTTTGACGATATTGATCATTTAGGCAATCGAAGACTCCGAACAGTTGGAGAATTAATCAGCCTGTACGGAATCAGGGTTGGAATGGTTCGGGTAGAACGAGAAATAAAAGAAAGAATGAGCTTGATATCTGGTGAAGAATTAAATGTTTTGCCAAGCCAGGTAGTTAATTCAAAACCATTGATCGTGGCAATTAATTCCTTTTACAGAACCAGCCAACTATCAACTATCGTTGATCAAACTAATCCATTATCAGAACTTGATAATTTGAGAAGAATTACAGTCGGGGGCCCTGGTGGAATTGAAAAAGAAAGAGCTTCCTTTTCAATCCGTGATATTTCTTCCTCTCAATACGGAAGAATTTGTCCAATCAGAAGTCCAGAAGGACCAAATATTGGCGTTGTCACCTATATGGCTCTTTATGCTAAAGTAAACAAATATGGTTTCTTGGAAACTCCTTACAAAAAATTAGTTAAAGAAAAAGGTGGAAGTAAATTAAAAGTAAAAATATCAGATGAAATTATTTATTTACAGGCCGATGATGAAGAAAAATATTACATTACTTCAGGGGACGTTAATACGGACGAGAAAGGTTATTTAACCGATCAAATGGTCACAGCCCGTCACGAAGGCGATTTGATTGAGACGTTAGTTGAAAAAATTGACTTAATAGATGTTTCACCTCGCCAAGTATTGGGTGCATCTGCTTCCCTTATTCCCTTCCTTCAAAATGATGATGCCTCGAGAGCTCTGATGGGCTCACACATGCAGTGTCAAGCTGTACCTTTAATAAATCCTGAGGCACCAATCGTTGGAACTGGACTAGAAGAAAAAGTCAGCATTGCCTTAGGGAGAACCATAAAAGCGTCGGAAGACGGTGTTGTAAAATACGTTGACGGACAGAAAATAATTTACAAAGGAAAAAGTGGTAAAACTTATGAATATAACTTAGAAAGATTTACTCGAACCAATAAAAATGTTTCTTTTGATCAAAGACCAAAAGTTAGCCAGGATCAAAAAGTAAAAAAAGGTGAGATAATCATTGACGGTCCTTCAACCGATAAAGGCCGTCTGGCTTTAGGAAAAAACTTGTTAGTTGCATATTCTTCGTTGAATGGATTAGGATACGAAGACGGTTTTGTTATTTCTGACAGGCTGGTCAAAGAAGATGTTCTTAGTTCAATTACAATGGAAGAGTTCATTGCCGACGTCATTGATACTAAACTTGGACCGGAAGAACTTACACGAGATATACCAAATGTCCGCGAAGAAATCCTTCAAAATTTAGATAAAGATGGATTGGTAACTATTGGTACTGAAGTAAAAGGTGGAGATGTTTTGGTCGGTAAAGTTGCCCCAAAAGGCGAAAAAGAGTTAACCGCAGAAGAACGACTGCTTCGTGCAATTTTCGGGGAAAAAGCCAAAGACATTAAAGATACATCACTCCGAATTCCTTACGGGAAAAGAGGATCAGTTATTGATATCGAAACTATTAATGGTAAAAAGGATCCAAATGAACTTGAGCCAAGTGTATTGCAAAGAATTATTGTTAATACCGCTCAACTGAGAAAAATAACCGTCGGAGATAAATTGGCAGGACGACACGGAAACAAGGGTGTTATTTCAAAAATTCTTCCTGCTTGGGACATGCCTTATCTTGAAGACGGAACACCGGTTGATGTTATCTTATCCCCTCTTTCAATTCTTTCCCGTATGAATTTAGGTCAGCTATTTGAAAATCTTATGGGGGTAATCGCAAAACACACAAGTACCGATATTTCTATTCCAGTTTTTGAAAAAATTAAAGAAGATTTTATTTCTAATGAACTCCGAAAATCAGGACTACCGATTGATAATAAAGTAACTTTATTTGATGGACAAACAGGTTTACCTTATGAACGAAAGGCTCTAGTTGGAACAAGTTATATTATCAAGCTAATTCACATGATTGAAGATAAGTTCCATGCCCGATCAGTCGGACCTTACTCTTTAGTCACTCAACAGCCATTGGGAGGAAAAT
>CAYHOJ010000069.1:0-2627 GCA_964358305.1 uncultured Gammaproteobacteria bacterium
ATGCCGACTCAACGTCTTCTAACCATCTGTCGAGAGTACTTGGATGCGTATGCGTCTACTTGTGATCAGTCGTCGCTGCTTATCCGTGCGGCGTGGAAGGTTGAGTATGCCCTCCGGCTTACCGCCAATGACTTTCCAGTTCTACGCGAGTTTCTCCTAGTTCAGACCGTCGGATTTGGATCCTCCCACCAGCAGATCACCGGCCCGTCGTGGCTTCGGGCAGATTGTATCGGTCGGTCGGCACTAGCCCTTACTCAGTACCCGCTTGCATACCAGATTGCGGGGCTCGACGCGGTCGCGTCTCAGATCGTGCCGCCACCAGATGAAGAGACATGTCTGACTGGCAGTAATGCTGAAAAGCTCGCCGTCCGATCCGACGTAATCGTGAGCGAGGCACTAAGGTTGGCTAAGTCAACTCGCTCTTTGCGACCGAAGGTCGTAGTTGTCGGAGCCTTGGGCAGCCTGATTTTCAGATTGGTAAAGAATCACCAGATCGACATTCGCGCAGTCGACGGAGATGAAGCAGTGATCGGGAGAAACTACCATGGTGTCGTTGTGGAATCTGCCAGCTTAACCAAGGAGCTTGTGAGTGGGTCGGATGTCGCGGTTGTAACTGGCATGGCTCTGGCGATAGAGACAATGGACGATATCGTTGATGCGGCGGTGCAGTCGCGAGTGAAGCTCCTGCTATATCTGCAAACAGGCGCAAACCTGGTCGAACCGTACTTGGTGGCGGGGGCTGCTACCGTTGTAAGCGAGCCGTACCCGTTTTATTTCATGGGCTCGGGAAAGTCGGTGATGCGCGTCTATCGGGCCCGTGCTTATCACCGATAGTCCACTCATTTTCAGGCAACGCCACTAAGAACTCCCAATGCCACCAGAGATTTGGATAATAATTTGCACGCAGGTACTCAATTAAGGGCCAGTGGTCATTCCACATCTGCTTGGGAACGCTTATGTACTGGTAGATGGCCGTAGCTGCTATTGCATTTGAGTGAACTAGTGCGCCGGCCAAAACATAAACACCTGCGACGCGCTTCAGGCGCGCGTACTCGCTACTATTTACTATGTCTTTGACGGTAGGGCACTGCAACAGGAGGCTGTCGAAATGAATTGGATTCTGCAGTATCTCCTGCCGCTCTATGAAGACGTCGTTGAACTGCTTCCACACTTCAAGGCAGAGGAGGTGTTGGTTCTGAAGGCGCGATAGAGACGTGCTTTGCGCCATCTTTCGCACCTGCCAGCCGACGAATACTACCGAGAGCAGAGTGAATACGGAGGTCGCTAACGCGATGTAATCTTGAATGACCATGATTTCTCCACCATAGATGCTTCTTCTTTACGCCGAACCGTGCGTGTCCGTCAATATCTAGCCGTAGATGGTGCCAACATCAGGCCTAACTACGGCTGGTGCGGACGGGCCGCGAGTGTCGTACCATTTGTCACCGCCGTGCTGGCCCGCCGCACAGCAAAACGTTTGGCTACTGCTAGTCCCGCACCGCTGAAGAACTGAGGTAAGCAGCTTGAGCACGATCACTTTCTTTGTGGCCATTGGAGTAAGGGGCCCTATCAAAGAGGGAGAGTACATCGTCGCTGATGCCACGGTGGCAGTTTCATACCCCTCCACAGTCTGTGTTGGCATATCCGCACCAATGGAGCTTCCCAAGGAATTAAGCACTCTGTTTGTTATTTCTTGGGATGACAAGAATGGCAGGATTGCAGAACGAGTGCGGAGTAAGTCTTTCATAAGACACCTTCTCATATATGAGGCGCTCGATGTAATAAACGAAATCTTGCTAGCATTTAAGCTCGTACGCGTAGGCCACATAGATGGGCGTGGCATGCGAACGGTTGGGCTCGGTGATACACTCTTTTACACCTTGAAGATAGGTGATGCTCCTATGTGCGAACTCACTATCGGACCAAGTATATTTAGACGCTCCTACGAAAATTGGCCTGGACGTAACCAAGATGATCCCCACGGCACCACTCCACTAGCGGTACCGCATATTGCGGCCGACACGTATCCGGTAGCCAGACGCTATGTAAGGTGTTACGAACTCCTTGAACACGGTTTCTACTCAGAAGCTTTCATTGTGGCGTTTGCTGTACTGGATGACTTGATCCAGCAAATGTTGCACAAGCTCCTATCCGAGAAAGGAATGGAGAAACGTGCTGAGAGGGAAGAACTCTTGCGCGGTGTCAAGGATAGGCGCCTCAAGATCTTTCTGGGCCCCTTACTAAAGATCCTTTGTAGAAAGGACATCGCGGATATTTGGCCGGCGTCCGAGGCCGCTCTAGATTGGCTCAATAAGACGCGTAACCAGATAACTCATGCTGGGCAAAAGGCGGACTATGCAATGGCTGCTAAAGCCATATTTGCGTGCATCAATACGATCGTGGTTCTGCAGAAGCATGGACTAATTGATGCGGAGTTCAGCGTGGAGATATTCAAGCACGCCAGAGTAACAGCCGCACAGACCGAAAACCCTCCCGATTGGATTCCCCCTCCAGAGAATTAGCGGAAAGTATGGATTTCAATTTGTAGGAATACAGATTTCAACATGCTTCTGCATAGGATCATGCCCCCAACAACCACATCCACCGGACCTGCCGCAAGCGTCGCT
>CAYHOJ010000070.1:0-2627 GCA_964358305.1 uncultured Gammaproteobacteria bacterium
CGGTGTGGCGATTCGTCGAGCGTACGATTTAGGTCAGAGCCACCATGCGCGAAGCGCGTGGTACATCGGTCGGGATTCTACTAGAAATGGGTCCGTGGACTCGACGAGAATCCCTGACTGCCCTGCCTACCGGCAGGCAGGGAACTCGCGCCTCGGCAATGTCCCGATAATCTTGGTGGACCCATGTGGACCCGAGGAGAATCGAACTCCTGCCTCAGCAATGCGAATGCTGCGTAATACCACTTTACTACGGGCCCACCAAGATTATCGAGAATCCTCGATTTTGTTACTCCGCTTCGCGGAGACAAAATCGGGACGAATGCCGTGCAATACCAAGCCCCGCTATGCGGGGCTCCCCGACCGCTTCGCGTCGGGGCTGAACCATAAGCCCTCAACTAAAATTACTCCTGCTTTAATAATATCATGCCTTCGGCAGATCCCTCGAAGAGGGACAAAAAACTAACGCAAATCAAAAGCCCCCTTTTTACTTTTTAAATCTTACTTACAATACTATATAGTATTGTAAGTAGATAATAAAACCAAAAATATCAATTAATAGTTGATTAAATTAAATTTCGGCAAAATCTACCGATTTTACGCAAAAAAAATTATCTTAAATAAGAAGTAAATTCAAAATACAAAAGAGGTATCCAGCCGATCTGTAAAATAATAAATCCTATGACTTCTATACGCTCTAAAAATTTCGCTTTAGACATACCAAGATTTTCGCTGGCAATAGAATATATATCTTCAAGCGAATCCAGTTTTTCTTTAATAATATTATGCCAAGCGTCAAATTTAAACTTTTTAGAAAGAAGATCATAGACTCTGGCGGAATACCAATCTCCAATAAGCTTAATATCTCTATCCAAAGCTTCAAATTGGGCTATGGATTGAGTGCGAATATGAATCACCTCTCTAAATGCCTGCGCCATCTCTCGTGTTTTAAGCCTTGCCCACCAACTCTTTTTTTCCTCCGGCTGAATAAGTTTATAAACCTTTTTGAGCCGCTCGTCTAAATCTTCATCTAAAGCGCGGTATCGAAGAAGCTGAAAATTAGCTAATTGCAAAAGATCTATTGAATCCTCAAAGTCCCCTCTTGGATCAAACAAAAACGCTCCGTCCCAATCAATTATTATCAAATCATCTTTAGCATATTTAAATTGAAAAGAAAGCGTATAATCCACTTCTTTTTCATCCAATTCTAATTTTTCTGATTTCAAAAGCGCGGCAATTTTATTCCCGTGCTTTTTAATAAATAATTCCGGATCGCCGGCATAGTCCGAAACTTGATGAACCGTAAACTCTTCTCCTGTTTCCGTTTTAGCGCCATTTTTCTTGCCATATTCCAGACAAGCGTCTAAAAGTTTATCTTTTAGTTCTAATATATCCTCCGCGAATATATCTTGAACCTCAATACTGCCCTCTATCATAACGGCGTCGGGATAATAACTTTTTATTATAAGTTCTACTGCGTGATTAGCTACCGTTATTTTCTCCCGTCCAATAACTAATTGAGGGGGCATAGATTTAGAAATATAGTGCGGACTGCTTTTGATTGGTTGAACAGCTGGAAGTTCTTTCCCTTTTTTTACTTTATTTATTTCAGCAACAACAAATGATGTAATTTTGTGCATAAATATATTTTTAGATTATTTCTATGACTTTATTTGAAGAGGTTAATCCGCTCAATATTTTTATCCGCCAGCTGGCTATATTTAAATTTTCAGCCAGTGCCCTTATCACTGCCTCGTTCGCACTTCCTTCTATCGGCGCTTCTTTTACTTTTACAACAAAATTGTTTTCATCCAACTTTTCAACGCCTGGTTTTTTTGACCTTGTTTTAACCTTTATAAAAAGCCTCATTTGTTTTGTATACAAATCTTCACCCCCTCACCTATACATAGGTGCAGGGGTTTATAAACAGTAAGTTTAAGGACCTCCGATGTCCTAAAATTCACTTGCTTTAATCTTGGGGACATCGGAGGTCCCAAATATTCTTTTTTCTTAAGGCATTCGCCTGCCGCTTTTCGCATACTACCTTCTGGCAAACTTCATCATCACGACCGCTACATAAATAGCGGCGACGCCTACCAACAAGTAAACTAATTGTGCTAAAAAAGCACCGGTAGCGCTAAAACCAAAAATAAATTCAACTAAATTCCATTGAAAAAAGCCGACTAAACCCCAATTCAAACCGCCAATTATTACTAAGACTAAGGCAATTTTATCTAAAACAGTTAAATTTTTAACCATATAAGCATAAAACAATTATTTCCCCTATAACGACCTATTGATAAGGGTACTTTTAAAGTCTACCATATTAAATAAGTTATCAAAAAACCTTTAAAAAAGTCCGCCATCTCGTAAAATAGCGCTAAAAAAAGGCTAAGGGAACGTCAAACTCAATCCATACTACTATTATGCGATCGCATAATAGTAGTATGGATAAGTTTTATATAAATATTTTCTAAAAAACTAGGTTTAAAAATTCTTTAAGAATTCCGGCAAATTTTCCATCAAAACCGCATCTTCTTTTTTGAAATCCCCCACCCTCGTTCTTTCCAGGAATGAAAGATACCCGCCGACGCCCAATTTTTTACCGATATCCCTCGCCAAAGAACGAA
>CAYHOJ010000071.1:0-2601 GCA_964358305.1 uncultured Gammaproteobacteria bacterium
TTGACTGAATCCAAATAGAACTAATAATTTCCTGAGAGTAGGCCGAGGAATTCCAAGCTCATTATGTAATCTTTCAACATCACTACCAGGTCCAAGAATTTGCATTCTATAGCCTTCAGCAGAAAAATCTCGATGATTTCTTTTAGGATTTTGCTCTATTTGCCTTTGTTTATTTGTAAGAGCAGCTAAAGCTCCATTAATTTCACTAAGTTGAACTGCCTCCTTATCCATAATAGTTTTGAATTATAGCAAAGCAAGGCGCTGGAGTCAATAATAATTTGAAAAATAAGGAAATTATAGTCTGGATTCCCGCCTCCGCGGGGATGACACTACTTCAAGTCTAATGAAATGTCTAGGGCTTTGGGGGAATGAGTCAGGGCACCGAGAGAGATGACGTCGGCGCCAACTTGGTCATAGTCTTTAATGTTGCTTTCGTTAATCCCACCGGAGAGTTCAAAAACAATTTTTGAAACTTTTTTTTGTTCCCGAATAATTTTAATTGTTCGCAAAGCGTCAGAAGGCTTAAAGTTATCGAGCATAATTATTAATGGGGCAGTAATATATATTTCATAATAATAATTGGCCAATAAAATTGCCTCTTTTTCTGTCTCTACTTCAATTTCAAAAGGATTCTTGACTGAGTTGTTCCTTATTTTGTCCATTATAACCTTCAAACTTTCTAACCTTGAAACTTTATTTTTTTTAGCCCATAGTTCTATATGATTATCTTTGATAAGAATTTCATCAGAAAGGGAGAGTCGGTGGGTAAGACCGCCGCCAATAGAAACGGCTTTTTTATCTAAAAGTCCCCATAAAGTCTTCCTGGTTGAGGCAAGGGGAGTTATCAAACAGTGACTAGTGACTAGACGGTTAGTCATGGTTGCAATGCCGGACATCCGAGAAATAATATTTAAAACTGTTCTTTCGAATTTTAGAATTGTTAGGGGGTTTCCGATTAATTTCATTAGTAAATCTTTATTTTTTATTTCTGTTCCGTCTTTAATAATTTGTTTAACTTTTAGATTGCTTCTCTCTTTAATCAAATAAACAACTTCTTCAATTCCGGCAACAATTCCTTTTTGCTTAGCAATAATAGTCGCCTTTGAATCTTTATATTTTCCAGTAATTATTTTTGAAGTAACATCGTTTTCAACCAGATCGTTTTTCGTTTGGAAATTAAAAAGTTCCAAACAAGCATCGGCATAAGTTTTGTTTTTGATTGTCAGGAAGCGGCTTTTGTCAAAATATTGTTTGATATTATTATTCATAACAAATAAGGTAATTATAGACTGGATCCCCTTCTTCAAGGGGATGACAAACAATCGCATTAGTATTCAATGTGACTCCAATGTCATTCCCGCGTTTACCCTGAGTCTATCGAAGGGGAGGCGGGAATCCAGACTAAATAATTCATTTAGATACTGTGAACATTCTTTCAATCGGGATTCTGGCTTTGTCAGCAATATCTTTTGGAACTTTAACTTCAAATTCCAAGTTGATTAAAGAATTTAAAAGTTTTGGTAAAGTAATCATCTTCATAAACTCACAGACCATATCATCGCGAAGGGGAGCGAAGTTTTTAGCAGGATTTTGTTTTTTCAACTGATGAATAATTCCGGTTTCGGTGGCCACAATAAAGTCAGTTTTTTTCGATGCTTTTGCATGTTTGAGCATTCCGCCTGTTGACAGAATATGAGTAATACCCGCCGGGATATCACCATTGGCCACGTAATGCATGCAATTTGAGACACAACCGCACTCGGGGTGAATGAGAAAATCGGCTTCGGGTTTATCTTTCATTTTATTTAATATATCCTCCGGGCGGACGCGGGCGTGGACGTGGCATTGTCCCGGATAAATAATCAAATCTCTCCCAGTTTTTTTTTGGACGAAAGCTCCTAAGAACATATCAGGAACAAAAAGGACCTGTTTGTTTTTTGGAATAGAATTAACGACGGCCACAGCGTTGGTTGAGGTACAACAGTAATCGGATTCAGCTTTAACTTCAGCGGTTGTGTTGACATAACTGACAACAACAGCGCCTGGATATTTTGCTTTCCAACGACGTAATTCAGGAGCGTCAATAGAGGCGGCCAGAGAACATCCGGCTCCCAAATCGGGGATAAGGACGGTCTTTTCCGGGGAAAAAATGGCTGCTGATTCGGCCATAAAATGAACACCGCAGAAAATAATCAGTTTTTCAGAAGATTTGGCTGCCTGTCTTGAGAGCTCTAGAGAGTCGCCAACAAAATCGGCCACATCTTGAATGGCGGGGATCTGATAATTGTGAGCAATGATCAAAGCGCCTCTCTTTTTTTTCCACTTTTTTATTTCCTTAATGAGTTGCTTATCATTCATATTATTTATCGAAATTTATATGACTCGGCGGTCGTAATTTATTTTACACGAGAGTCTCTCCCTTCCCTCCTTTCAGTCGGGTGGGCCCCTCTCGAAAGTAAAATAAATTTCTTCCGCCTCGTCTGCTTAATAAAAATCTATTAAAATTTTAACTTATTACAATTTGTTATTTGTTTTCGCGTGTACTATTATAAGTTTCTAACAAATGAAAAACAACTTCGATTATATAATTATTGGTTCCGG
>CAYHOJ010000072.1:0-2580 GCA_964358305.1 uncultured Gammaproteobacteria bacterium
GCCAGAGTACTTTTCAGGGTCAATTCCGCCCTCTCGTAGAACATTAGGATGAACAATGCCGGTTCCACCCAACTCTAACCAACCGGATTTGCAGACCTTGCAACGATGTACGGGCATTGCGCGCAATGCCCCAACAGTTCCCGTTCCCCCACAATTATTACAGGAAATATCAACTTCAAAAGATGGTTCCGTAAATTGAAAATGATGAGGTCGCAAACGAGTTTTCGTCCCCTTACCAAAATATTTTTCAGCAAAATAGTCTAAGGTTCCTTTTAGATTTGCAATCGTTATATTTTTGTCAACGCATAGTCCTTCAAACTGATGAAACATTGGCGTGTGAGTTGCGTCCCAGTTTGGCCGGTAGCATTTGGAGATGTTGATCATCCTGATCGGCGGCGTTTTGACTCTTTTCATCTCGCGATTTTGACCATTTGAAGTGTGAGGAGTTAGGACCATTTTACCGAGTTTCGGATGAGCAGGTGTGTCAATAAACGAAGTTTCAACGTCGTCGCGGGCCGGGTGGTTAGCGGGCATATTTAGAGATTCAAAAGCTCCATACTCCCAGTCGACCTCCGGATATGAAACGCGAATGAAACCTATCTTTTCAAATACTTTAGTTATTTCTTCTATGGCAAACGAAACAATATGGAGACTTCCTTTCGGATAGGATTTCCCAGGCAGTGTTTTATCAAAAAAAACATCTGATTTTTTATTTTGTAATCCTTTTTTCTTTATATCAATCGATCGAACGATCGAAGTTTTTAACAGGTTGATTTTCTGTCCATATTCCCGTTTTTCTTCATTAGGAATATTTTTTATTTCTAATAGAAGTTTATTGATCTCCCCATTCCGACCTAGATATTTAATTTCCAACTCACCAAGTTCAGCTAAAGTTTTGGCGGAATTAATTTCAGACTCGAATTTCTTTTGATCCATGATAAAGAAGATTATATAAGATTTATTACAATTTGACAATTAGTAGTAGTAGTAGTAGTATTCTCTTTCATATGGCATCAGAAAAACCAATTGATACTGGGACATTAAATGTTGATGGTGAAACAATGAATGTTGAAGGTAAATTAAATAATTATGCAGTTCCTTTAGGAAAAGGAGTAGAATGTAGCGCAAGGGGATTTGTAAATATATTTCCAGGTTTAAAAGTGCTTACTGCAGCATGTCTTGCTTGTATACATTACCCAGAAAGTGAACCTGATATTGTTTGTGAGCCTTGCAACCCAAACGGTGCGTTTCCTCCGACTCTTTCTGATGTCCTCAGAAGTTGATAAAAATTTTTACTTCGCCTTTTCGACGATTTTCTTGAAGACCTCTGGATGTTCAACCGCAAGTTGAGAGAGGATTTTGCGGTCTAATTCTATTTTATTAATTTTAAGTTTATTGATAAAAATGCTGTATTTCATTCCCAATTCCCTAAGAGCGGCATTCATTCTCATAATCCAAAGTTGTCTAAAATCCCTCTTGCGAAGTTTTCGACCTTTAAAAGCATACTCTCCGGCATGCAGGACGGCCTCCTTGGCCTTTTTAAACTGTTTGTGCCGAGTCATCCAAAAACCTTTGGCCATTTTCAGGACCTTTTTATGACGAGCTCTGGTTTTAACTCCGCCTTTTATTCTAACCATAAATATAATACGAATTTGCGAATTTATGCAAATGCTGCGAATTATGCGAATATTCGTATAATTCGTATCATTCGAATTTCTTTATTCGTGGTATTCGTATTATTTACTTTTTCCCTAACATCATTAACACTTTCCTCTTCATTCTTCCCGAAACTTCCAATAATCTTTTTTTTCTTCTTAACCAGCTTTTATTTTTTTTACCTCTTAGATGTCTGAATCCTTGCCCTCGATTAAGGACTTTACCTTTAGGGGAAACTCTAAATCTTTTTACCGCCGATTTTCTGGTTTTTGGTTTATTCTTCATAAATATAATACGAATTTGCGAATTTATGCAAATGCTGCGAATTATGCGAATATTCGTATAATTCGTATCATTCGAATTTCTTTATTCGTGGTATTCGTATTATTTATTTCTTCTTCGCAACTACCGCTCTTACAATCTTTCCTTCTAATTTTGGTTCTTTCGAGATATTAACTTCGCCTAAACTAACAATAAACTTTTTAACTAAGGCAAAGGCCATATCCCTCTTAGCATTCTCTCTCCCTCTTAATAATAAATTTATTCTTACTTGATGCCCTTCGGACAAAAATTCTTTTGATCGTCTTTCCATCCTCTCTAGGTCTGCTTGTCCTATAAACAATCCTAAATTTACATCTTTAACTACTCCTTTTTTTACTCCCTTTTTTGCATCTTTTTCTCTTTTTTCCTCCTGATACAAAAATTTCTTAAAATCAATTATCTTGGCAACCGGTGGTACCGCTTTTGGAGCTATTAAAACCAAATCGCCTCCGAGTTCTTGAGCTTTGTTTAACGCCTCTTGCTTGCTCATTACACCAATCTGTTCACCTTTTCCGTCGAGCACTCTTAATTCAGGCGCCTCGATTCTGAAGTTTATAAAATAAAACTTTCTTGGTGTAAACTTTCTTTTATGAAAAATTCTCA
>CAYHOJ010000073.1:0-2513 GCA_964358305.1 uncultured Gammaproteobacteria bacterium
TGGCGCGGCGCATGGGCACCGCTCGCCCTGTGATTGACCGTTTGCTCGATCCTCGTCAGCCAGGCGTTACGTTGACGACCTTGGCCAAGGCAGCCAGCGTACTGGGGGGCTATTTGCGGCTTAGGGTATAGGCAGACCAACTTTACACTTGCAGAACAACAAGGGCTTCCCAAAGGAAGTTCTTTTGTTCTGCCATCCCGAAACAATTAGCCGTGGCCCGTCTCCCACGCCGCCGCCCTGAAAAAATAGAAAGTCCCCATTTTCTCCGCCCCCGCGCAATCCTTGGCATGTTTAGGTTCTTTTTGTTTCGTCCTGCTTCAGCTGATTAAGTATGGTGTCCCCGGAATTCGACGGAGGTCGTCTTGGCAGGGCGATCTAGAGGATCACGGAGACGAACGCGTCGCTTGCGCCAGCGAGTGCCTGCTGGAATGCGCGGACGACGGGGAAATCCGGTGAGCTGGTGGTGCCCGTGATATATGCGGCTTCGATGATCCTGCCTCCTCCCCGGTCACGAACTCCCAGCGCGATTCCGAAACCCATTTCTTCGCCGCTTCCGCCCAGATAGGTCGCGTACTCGAACGCGGCGCCCGCCGGGTCGAGCCGCGCGAGGAGGACGTCGTTGGGAATGATCCCGCCGCCGTGCACCGGCTGGAGCGGGTTCACCACTGGGAAGTTCAAGGAGCGAGTCGCCCCGACGACATGCGCCCGGCCCTGCGAGTCGACCGCGATTCCCCAACAGACATCTGAGTAATTGCCGCCCAGGTAGGTCGAGTAGACGAATGGCGCGCCGCCCGCGCCGATCTTCGTCACGAAGACGTTGACGTGGCCGGCGTTCACGGCCTGAATCGGCGCGACCGTCGGGAAGTTCTTCGAGCGGGTCCCGCCGGTCACATAGACGTCTCCGCGATTGTCGACGGCGATCCCGTACCCGTAGTCCTCGTCTTTGCCGCCCAGGTACGTCGAGAACACCAACGCCGTTCCCGTCGCGGAGAGCTGAGCGACGAACGCGTCCGACGCACCTCCTTGAAAGCTTGGCTGGATGGCGTTGACGACGGGGAAGTCCAATGACTCCGTGCGGCCGGTGATGACGGGTTGCTGCTTCCGATCGACGGCGATGGCGTTGCCGTACTCGTTGCCGGAGCCGCCCACGAAGGTCGAGAAGAGCAACCCGGTGCCCGCCGCGTTCAACTTCGCCACAAAGGCATCCCAGCCCCCGGCCTGCTTTTGGATGGGGTGCAACCTCGGAAAGTCCCGCGAGCGTGTAGCGCCTGTGACGTAAGCACAGCCGGCGTTGTCCACGGCGATCCCGTTGCCGAGGTCCCAGTCGCTGCCGCCAAGGTAAGTCGAGTAAACCAGCGACGACCCCGTCGGATCGAGTTTCGTGACGAATGCCTCGTAGCCGGCACCTCCGCTCGCGTTGATTGGCTGAAGCGGCTGCGCGAGCGGATAGTTCGTCGAAAGAGTCGTGCCGACGACATAGGCGGAACCCGTGGCGTCGACGGCGATTCCATTCGCGCCATCGCTGTTGCTGCCGCCGAGGTACGTGACGTAGACGAGGTTGCCGCGGAAATCGAGCTTCGCCACGTACGCGTCCGAGTTGCCGGCCAGTGAGCCCTGCGCCGCCCCGGGCGTCGCGAACCCGGGCGAAAGTGTCGCGCCGCAGACGTACGCGTTGCCGCGCGCGTCCACGGCTATCCCGGTCCCGCTGTCGATCTGACTACCACCCAGGTACGTGGAGTACACGATGACAGGATCGATCACGAGTTGCGCGCGCGGTTCGTACGTACCGACCGCGAACCCGACCGCACCCGACTCGTCGAGCACGTATTCCACTTCGACCCGGCGCCGGCCCGGGGTCCGCTGGTACGCAAGGGGGCGGGGCTGTCGCAGCTCGCCGCCGGGGATGGTGACGACGAGCGAGCCGTCGGTATCGATTCTCGTGCCCGAGGCCCCGTCGAAGCGGAACCTGATTTCCTGAGGGTCGACGTGCGGCTCGAGCACGAAGTCGTATTCGAACCCACCGCCGGACCGCCGGAAGATCAGCGTCACTCCCGGGTAAAGCGATTCGTAGGCAACGGAGGCGAAGCTCGGGACGCCGGTTCTCCAGCGCGCAGGATCGTCCCCAATGAAGTAGTTGGCTCGCGCGAGCATCCGCTTCCTGCCGATAATTCGCGCGCCGGGCTTCGTCCCGAGCGGCAGGAGGCGGACCTTGGGCACCGACGGTGCGCCAAGTGCGAAGAAAGCCTCTTCGGCCGCCAGCATCAATAGGGCGCTCCCGCTCCGCGCGAGGAAGCGCACGCCGTCAGGCCACTGCCCAACATTCGCCTCGAATCCCGGACGAAGGTCCATCGTGCTCTAATACTCGGCGCGTATGCTGCTGTCAAGCCTCGCTCAGGCCGGTATAAAGTGCGGCATACGCAGCGGCGAAAACTACCCGACGCCAGCGCTGTGGGCGACCTTCAGGACATGCGCTACAACCCCGAAGTCCTGGCAACGAAGAGCGACCAGGACTC